>JAIDXA010000169.1 GCA_029058705.1 Paramuribaculum sp.
GATACAAAGTTACTACCTTTTTTTTAATCCGCAAATAAAAATTAGTTTTTTTTTGTTGGTATGCCGTTTTTCTGTTAATTGTTGTAAAATCGCGGTTTATTTTCCAAGTTTTTTATCCCGCTTTCGACTTTTAAGCAACTATTTTTCCTTTTTAGGCTATAGCATTTTCTATATCAGCGAATCGGCGACTTCGCTTTCAAGCACCCCCCTGATAACATAATCCGGAATCACCTGCACACTGTCGGGAATAAAGAACTCAAGTTCCATAGATGACTCCGGCGAATCATAAGCCGACAGAATTCCATCGACCGACAACGAAGGAAACCCGTCTGTAAGGAAAGCTATGTCGAGCCATGAAAACTCATAGTTTCCCACTCTTGTTCCCGAAATGTCATATATGGTCCACAACGTGCCGAAACGTGCAGCATAGCCGAAACTGCTTTTAACTCCGTTTCTCGACAATATGCCGAAAGAAACAACCTCGTCGGCATGGTCGAAATCACTTACAATGCGCCCGCTGCGGTCAATCAGAAGATAACGCTGGGAATTGGAGGCGAGCAACAGTCCTCTGGCACCGAAATCGAGTGAATTATAACGGGGAGCAAGCATGATATTTCCGTCAGTCGAAACAAGTCCGCGGTAACCGCCCTCATCTATATATATAATAGAGGTGTCATCAAAATCATGTATACCCCTGACAAACGCAGGCAATGCCCGACGGCGTCCGGCTGCGTTTACAAGGCCATAGCCTCCCGGACTTCCATAAGCAATCCAACCCGACGGCGACATCTGTCCTTCCGGCCATAAAGAAGGAGAAAACCGGAAAGTTTCGCGACCGGACTTGTCGATAATACTGATCTGCCGGGAGTCGCCTGTCAGCGTCGGATTCCCGTCCATCACAACGGCATGTCCATTGAAAAAAATAAATTCCGATCCATAGACCGCGTCGATTACCCTGTTGCCTTCACGGTCAACGCCTCCCCACAGACCCGATTCTGTCCGGACCGGAAGGACTCCGTCGGAAAACCGCGCGCCGCAACCGGCCACTTTTTCTCCGGCGAAATCGCTAATGACAAATTTCACACGGCCGAACCCGTCGGCCACCGCTACCCTTCCGCATGAATCGACAACCGGTATCAGCCCCTCGGCGTAAATGCCGGCGCAGCGAAGATCATCCAGACCTCCGACAATTGCAGGCCGACGCGTAGCCCGCCACACAGAAACCTTGCCATCCGGATCGCTCATCGAAAAAAGGCCGTTGATAACCGGCGACACCATCCCGTCATATTTCCCATCGGCCCACAGTCCGCCATCAGCGCCTACCATTCCCCACGCCTGATCAGTCAACACCTTTTCGGGAACATAATCCAGTACAGGTGAACGCGAAGTGTCGACACATCCTGCAAACAGGCACAACAGCACCGGATAAAGAAAAAATCCCATTCTCATAGACCTGTCTTTTTTTCAGGATTCAACAATCTCCGCCATGTGTTCTCCGCCTCTGAAATGATCCGCGGGCCTTCCGTCTCATAAAACAAACGGTCCATGACATAGACCGTCATACCTTTCATGTCGTTGCGCGGCGTCAGAGCCACGATTGTTGTCGGAGATTCATAGACGGCATATGCATCGCGCAGCTTACCTGCCCTGAATCCGCGTTCAACAAGTTCAGGTGACGCATGTTCCACAATCTCTCCAAACCTTCGCGGCGGAACAATGGCATCAACACTGATAAACCTCACCCTCGCCATTGAATCGGGATAGAACACCCTCAGGCTGTCGCCGGCTATAGAATCACGCCCGAGACAACGGTTGCTGAATGCTACAGCCTCGACCGTACAACCATAGAGTGAATCGCGCGCAAAAACCAGACTCTCGTCGCGGGCGTTTGTCTCGTCGATCATTTCCGCAAGCCGGCCGATAACCATTCCGATCGAGGCTCTCCCCCACCCTTCGGATGTCAGCGGAGCCACAATCGCATGAGCTGCGGCCTGTGAGTTGAAATAATCAGAATGGACACAATCATCCTCCATCAAAGTCACAGCAGTCGAAAACGACCGGAACGGGCCTAAGCCCAACCGGTGTCCCCGCAGATCGAGCAACACTGTCCCGGCGTAACCTGAACCGGCCAGACGAAACGGAGAAACAATCGCGTGCCCCATTGAACCGAGCCAGGAAACGCGGTCGAAACCGGTCAGTCTCACTTTTGTGCGGCCTACGCTGTCGACAACAGCATAACGGCCATCGGCATCCTCTACCAGAAAGCGGTTGCTGTCGGCTATCGCTATCGACCTGAAACGCGCTCCTGTCAACTCGCGGAGCGCTCCGTCAAGCAGTCCGTAATGGTTCGTCCGGTCGCCCCATACGACATACTCCCGGCTTAGACCTCCGACAGTCTTCACTTTCGGATCTATGTCATATATCCGACCGTCAAGGCCGAGCATCGCAAGATGACCGCCAGCAGTCTCCACAACGATCCGGCCGCCATGCATACATCCTTTCGGCTTCACATTGCGCGGAAAGGTGAACACTACCCTGCCGGCATTGTTGACAAGATAATATCGTGTCATCCGGCGGGTTGTCAGGCTGTCAACAGACTCCTCTACAGTGCGGCTGACTGCGGCTATGTTCTCACTGAAAACCGGCATGGTGTCATAGACCGGCTCAAGCGCCATCTCTCCATCGGGTGTGATTCCGCCCCACAGTCCGTCATGGGTATAGACCGCCAGCACACCGTCGGCAAAATACGGAGCCGCCCTGACAATCTCACGTCCGTTGATCGAAGTCAGTTCCATTCTGACAACACCTGTGCCGTCGACAAGCTCAATCCGCTTACCTTTCCTTGCCACGGGCATCAGGTCCGACGACATCGCCCCGGCCGACATCAGTCCGCTCAGCCCCTCGACCGGCGCAGGAGCCGGAAGAGCCCGCCACACGCTGACACCATCCTGGCCTTTGACCGAGAAATAGCCGTTGACAACTGCCGACGGCTCTGATTCGAAACGATTGCTGACAAACATTGTGCCGTCAGGCCTGACCAATCCCCATTTGTCCACACTGTCGCTTTCAATGACCGGGAGATAGCTCACCACAATAGGACCGAGCGAATCATAACTCTTCTCGACCGGCGAAGCCGGCCCCGACGACCCTATCGAGCATGCGCAGACCATTGCCGCGCACACCGCTGAAAAAAACATCCTTAAAAACACTTTCATAAACGTCGGATTTCGTTTCAATGAAACGTCATGGTTCATTTTCCGGATTCTCTTCACCCGGTAACTCTACAGGCGCGGTCCGGACCGGATAATCGGTTGTCACTTTACGGGTCAGCAAACGGGAATAGTCAATGGTCCGGAGTGGAACTGTGTTCACAATCTCTCCTTTTTTGTCGAGAAGGAAACTGCCGGCGGCATTGCGCCCTACAAAAGCGAAACCGCCTGCGCTTGACTCACGCGGAGCCGGCGACACGACCACAAAACCGGGCAACGTACGGATCAGAGTCCCGTCGCGACCGATCAACGACCATTCCGCACCGTCATTTGCCGCAACCACCCCGTCAGAGCCAATGCGCAACACCCTGTAGACCGGATCAAGAATGCTTTTTCCGGAGAAATCCATCAGCCCTCTTCTGCCTGAAGAGTCGCGATAGACGATAAGGCCGTCGCCGACATCCTCAATGCGGCGCACGCTGCGAGGAAGCTGTGTCAGAGCTCCTCCGGCGCGCACATCAGCCACGGCAAAACCATCTTCGCATCTGACCGGAATCTTCCCTTCAGCAAAAGTCTCGCAGACCGGCGTCATCGAGGCCGGGAAAGAAAACACCTCGTTGCCCTTGACGTCAATGACCGAAAACAGCTGTACAGTTGTTCCGCCATCTGTTTCGGCGTCGGCCATTGCCACCATAAGCCCGTCGGAAACCGGGCCGATCGAAGCAAACCGCGGTGTGACAACAAAATTTCCTTCCGTATCAACGAGCCCGGAAAGTCCTGAATCGGTTGTCACGGCCAACGCTCCGTCAATGAAACATGGAGCGGTTTCTGTCACTTCGCCATCAGGCAGTTCAAGCGACGCAACTGTCTCTCCCGCCCCATCGACAAGCTCGACATGACGTCCGGGCCTGCATACGGGCATAACGCCGCAGGCCATATATCCGGCCGAACGAAGACCCGACAGGCCTTCAACCACTTCAGGACCGTCGGATGTCAGACGGCAGACTGTCACCCCATCGGGAGTGGCAACCGTAAAAAAGCCATTGACCAGTTGCCCGACAGACTGGTCGCTGAAATCAAGACCTATGATCTCACCGTCGGATTTTACCAGAGCCGAGCTGCCCGACTCAGTCTGACAAGGTAGCGCCGTGATTTCCACACGGTCATTGGACTTACAGCCCGACAGAAATACGAGTATGCCGCAGAGAGGCAACAAAAAATATTTCAGTTTTCTCATAATTATTTTGTTTCGGTTAAGAAAAGCGATTGATGGCGTGTAGCAAAATTACTGAATTCCTGCCGATAAACCAAAATCAGCGAACCACAACCGCAGAAACGGGCTGTGCTTCGCTGATTATTTTTGTCAAAAGCCGCAGCATCACGCCGGGCCTGTTCATTTCCGGTCAGGAAACCGATGCGATCATTGCCTCAAATGCTTCAGACAATCCGTCGGGATTCTTTCCGCCGGCCTGTGCGAAACCGGGCTGGCCACCGCCGCCACCCTTGATTTTTTTAGCAGCTTCACGAACTATCTGCGACGCGTTGAGTCCTGCATTTTTCACAAGATCGTCGGTCACCATCACAGTCAGAAGCGGTTTGCCGGCAACATCAGATGTCGCGGCGACAAACACCGTGTTCATGGGCGAAGCGGCCCTCACCGCAAAAGCCACCCCTTTGACAAGCTCGGGGATGCGCACTCCGTTAAGAGTAACGAGTTTCACATCACCGATCTGACGGGCCTTGCCAAGAAGGCCGGACGCAGTGTTGTTTATACGTTCCTGGAAATACTCGTCAACCTCTTTGTGGAGATCTGCGTTTTCGGCAACGGCGCGACGCACCGCGTTCACAACATCAGGAACATTGTTGAACAATGCGCCGACCTCGCGGAGGGTGCTGACCATCTCATCGAGACTGTTTTCCACAGCCTCGCCCGTAATGGCCTCGATACGGCGGATGCCCGCAGCGATACTGCTCTCCGTGATGATCCGGATCATTCCGATATTGCCGGTATTTTCAACGTGAGTCCCACCACAGAGCTCAACCGAGTCGCCATAGCGGATCACCCGCACATCATCGCCATATTTTTCGCCGAACAGAGCCATAGCCCCCATCTCGCGGGCCTCGGCAATCGGCATGTGGCGGTGTTCGTCACGCGCGATTGCCTCACGCACCATAGCGTTGGCACGGTGTTCGACCTCACGGATCTCCTCCGGTGTCATTTTCTGGAAATGGGAGAAGTCAAATCGAAGCAGGTCGGGCGAAACAAACGATCCTTTCTGCTCGACATGAGTTCCGAGAACCTGACGCAAAGCGTGATGGAGGATATGCGTGGCCGTATGGTTGGCCGATGTCGCCTGACGGGCCTTGACATCGATCGATGCGGTGAAAATTGCCGAAGGATCGGCTGGAAGTTTCTTCATCAGATGGACACCCATGCCGTTTTCACGTTTCGTGTCGTAGATCTCACACTCCGTTCCGTCGGCAGCGGTCAGCACACCGCGGTCGCCGACCTGACCGCCCATTTCTGCATAGAAAGGCGAACGCGCAAGCACAACCTGATAATATTCGCCCTTTTTCTGCTTCACCTTGCGGTAGCGCAGGATCGGAGTTTCCACCGATGTCAAATCATAACCCACAAACTCCGGATCGCCTTCATTGACAACGGTCCAGTCGTCGGTTTCAATTGCGGCGGCATTGCGGGCACGCTCTTTCTGAGCCTGCATCTCGCTGTCAAATCCCGCCTGATCGAGAGTCATTCCGTTTTCTTTGAGAATAAGCTCGGTAAGGTCGAGGGGGAAACCATATGTGTCATAGAGCACAAACGCCTCCTTGCCTGAGATTTCGGTTTTGCCGGCGGCTTTCGCTGCAGCGATAGCCGAATCGAGCATTCTGATTCCGTTTTCGAGAGTGCGGAGGAATGAGTCTTCTTCCTCCTTGATCACACGCATGATCAGCTCGCGCTGTGCGGGGAGTTCGGGATAAGCCTCGCCCATCGACTCGATCAGAGTGTCGATCAGCATATACATGAACGCCTGTTTACGGTCAAGGAACGTATAGGCATATCTGACTGCCCTGCGCAAAATCCGCCGGATGACATAACCGGCCTTTGCGTTTGATGGAAGCTGCGAATCGGCAATCGAGAAAGCGATTGTGCGGACATGGTCGGCGATCACTCTCATCGCGATGTCAACCTTGCGGTCATCGCCATAGCGCTTGCCTGAAAGTTCGGCTATGCGCGTGATCAGCGGCGTGAACACGTCGGTGTCGTAGTTGGATGTCTTTCCCTGGAGCGCCATGCAGAGACGTTCGAAACCCATGCCGGTGTCGATCACTTTGGCGGGAAGCGGCTCGAGCGATCCGTCGGCCTTGCGGTTATACTGCATGAACACGAGATTCCAGATCTCTATAACCTGAGGATGATCCTTATTGACCAGCGACGCGCCGGAAACAGCCTTGCGCTCCTCTTCCGGACGGAGGTCGATATGGATCTCAGAGCAGGGCCCGCAAGGACCCGTATCGCCCATTTCCCAGAAATTGTCATGTTTGTTGCCGTTGATTATATGATCTTTCGGCAGATGTTTTTCCCAGATTCCGGCAGCCTCGTCGTCGCGGCTCAAACCTTCGTCGGGCGCGCCTTCGAACACTGTGGCATAGAGATTCTCAGGATCAAGCTTGAGCACATCGACAAGATATTCCCACGCCCAATCTATGGCCTCCTGCTTGAAATAGTCGCCGAACGACCAGTTGCCGAGCATCTCGAACATGGTGTGATGATAGGTGTCCATCCCCACCTCTTCGAGGTCGTTATGTTTTCCGCTGACCCGAAGACACTTCTGCGAGTCGGCCACACGCGGATCCCTGATCGGGGCGTTTCCGAGAATAACATCCTTGAACTGGTTCATTCCCGCATTCGTAAACATCAATGTGGGATCATCCTTTATGACCATTGGTGCGGAAGGCACGATCTTATGGCCTTTGCTACGGAAAAAGTCTTTGAATGACTCGCGTATCTCTTTGGCAGTCAGCATATCTGATATGTTTAATTTATAAGCTTGTTTATAACAGTATGGTAATTTCAAGAATAATTTATGCAAAATTACGCCAAAATGGCTAAATTTGCAAACGCTTTCACACATAAGTATCCACAGGAGCTACCCAACACGGTTCTGACCTGGCAGCTGAGCAATAATGGACAATCTCACAAAAAAATACTACAAAATATCTGAAGTTGCCGAACTGCTTTCGATTCCGGCCTCCACACTGCGGTTCTGGGAAAGCAAGTTCACGGTCATAAAGCCTTTCCGCAACAACCACGGAACCCGATTCTACACACCCTCCGACATCGACAAGATCGCACAGATCCACTATCTGGTAAAGGAGAGAGGCCTGAAACTCGAGGCCGCGCAAGAACAACTCAGAATCAATCCGAAAGGAATTGACCAGCGCATGCAGACCCTTAACCGACTCAAAGATATGCGCCGACGCGCGCAGGAAATGCTTGACGCGCTCCACACTCTTCGATGAAAAACGGGGTGATTCGTAGAAAATCCTGGTCTTTTTTACCTAAATTCCTGTTAAAGTTTGCCAAAAAGGCCACTCTTTAAAAGATATGCACTAACTTTGCCAAGTTATTGGGACACACTATCAATGACACAAAACCATATCATTTCAACATTGCACATAAAACCACTTCATTATTAAGTATGAAAAAATTCTACACCCCGGTTGTGGCTGTAGCCCTCATTGCAGGCTCAGCCTCGGCTCAACAGCTCCCCAACGCCGACTTTGAGGGAGCATGGCCCGACTGCGTTCCCTGGAACACAGCCAACACAACCACCAAACAAGGCACAACTCCGGAATCGTGGTGCGTCTCCAATGTCGTCACACCCGGAATGTCGTTAGGCAACCAGACAGTCGGAGAAAAGGCCACCGGAAACGGGAGCAACAGCGCTGTCAGAGTTTTCAACAAATCAACAGCCGGCCAGGTCATTCCCGGCTATCTCACGCTCGGAACCACCTGGAGCACTGCAAAGATCAAAGGCTCTACGCCTTCTGATGAAGATGGTGGGACATGGGGAGGGCTGAAGAATTTCACCTACCGCCCCGATGCAGTAAGTCTCGACTTCAAACACAGCAATGGAAGCGGGTCGACACAGCCTGCGACCGCAGTGGTCTATCTCTGGAAAGGAAAAACAGAACAGCAGGATGTGCCCGGAGCAAATACATATAGCCTGTTGTTTAATCCTTCCAACCCGGCCACATGTACAATGGAAAACCGCGACCGCAACATTCTCGGCCTCGAGACTATCAAAGGCGGCGCAGTGACCAAATCGGCCGACTTTGAAAAAATTGCGGCAACCACCTATTCGATCACCGAAACCACAGCCGAGTGGAAATCGCTCACCTTCCCGATTGAATATTTCAGCAATGCCACACCCGAAAACATCAATGTGATTTTCTCGGCCTGCGACTACTTCGCCGACCGCAAAAACCATAAAGGCAACGACGAACTGACAGTCGACAATGTCCGCCTGATCTACTATTCGCGCCTTGCCTCGCTGAAAATCAACGGAACCGATGTCGATGGCTTCAGCAGCGACAAATTCGACTATGCGATCGACGAAGAAATGCCTTCGGCCGAAGCTATCGAAGCTCTCTGCCTCGGCAACTCCGGTTCGGCCAGCGCCGCGGTATCGGTCAACACAACCGACAACACGATCACCATCACCGTTACAAACAGCAATCAGGGCGGTCTGGACATCGACGGCGAAGCATCCCACGTCTACACTCTGACTTTCAAGGAAGCGGAAACACCGACACCTCCCGAACCCCAGGGTCTGACCTACCGTCGCAAATACACCGACAGCTCATCGCGCTACTACACGGAGATCTCCTATACGGTCAACGACAACAAC
>JAIDXA010000017.1:0-9235 GCA_029058705.1 Paramuribaculum sp.
TCGGACGCCTGCGCAACACCGGCACATCGTTCAGCTACACGTTCAACAACGACACATTCAAACGCAAACCGAAAGATAAAAAGGCCGATCCGGACGAAAAGGGAAACAACGGTCTGCCGGATCTGCGCGAACGAGCGGCGGCCCAACGTCCCGGACTTCACGACCACGAAGATGGCGACATGGATTTCAACTCCGACGGCTACATGAAATGGGAAGTCCCATGGTCGCTGACCATGAACTATTCCGTCAGCTACGGCTACGGCGCCTTCAACAAGGCAAAAATGGAATATGACGGAAAAATCACCCAGAACCTGTCGCTCTCGGGCAATATCCGACCGACAAAAAACTGGAACTTCAGTTTCACCGCAAGCTACAATTTCGATACAGGCAAGCTCGCCTACATGAACTGCAACGTTTCGCGCGACCTCCATTGCTTCACGATGACTGCAAGTTTCGTACCTGTCGGTCCCTATAAATCATATAACTTCCACATTTCGGTCAACTCCTCAATGCTTTCCGACCTGAAATACGACAAACGGTCATCGCTTTCAAACGGTGTGACCTGGTATTGACACTCATACCATGGCTCATGACCGATCATATGCCGCCAGATTTCCATAGCCGAATTCAAAACATAACGATTAAAAGAAACGTTATCACAGTGTAGGTTTAACTGTTTCTGAATTCATTCATCACTGTGAAGACATCCAAATGGAAAAAATTCGCCAAAATTTTTCTATTGACCCTCATCGGGTTGACGGCTCTTTGTGTTTCGCTCCCATTTCTGCTTTACGTTCCGTTCATTCAGGATTTCGCCCGGAAAATCGCTATAGAGAAAATCCATGAATCGACGGGAATGACCATTGATGTCAGCTATCTGCGTCTGCGTTTTCCGCTGAATCTTCAGGTTGATTCGCTTTTCGTTGCAGAAGCCTCCGGCGACACACTGCTTACTGCCGGTGAAGCGCATGTCAGAGTCGGACTGCTCCCGCTGATCCACAAACAGATCGAAATCCGTTCGATCAGCCTGTCTGACGCAACCTACCGTCTCGGCACTCCAGACTCGGCTCTGTATCTCAAAGCCCGCATCGACAACTTCTCGGCCGGCGACACCGACATCCCGATTTCGTTTTCGAGAATCGCATTGGGCAACGCGGTTCTCGATGGAGCTGATGTCGAACTGACCATCAGAGACACAACAGAAACGACACCTCCCGACACCACCGCATCCCGACCGCTCCAGATAGATGCCGGTGACATCCGGCTGCGTAACATCACCTACCGGATGAACATGCTTCCGGTCATCGATTCACTCGGTGTAAGAATCGGGTCGGCCACTCTTCAGGGCGGACATGTCGACACAGGCCGGCGTCAGATCCAGGTCGGTGTCCTGTCGGTCGATTCCGTATCGGCTGCCTATCTGACGCCTGACGCCGCCTATCTAAGCAAACACACCGCACCACAACCGGACTCGACTGCAACAGGCACGATTTCGAAACCGTGGACAATATCCGCCCGTAAACTCAGACTGACTGCACGCGACGGCCTCTATGCCACCCGTGGCGCTGTGCCTGCAAAGGGATTCGACCCGGCCTACATAGCTGTGAGAAATGTTGTTCTTGAGGTTGATTCTTTCTATAACCAAGGCTCCTCGATCAGGATTCCGCTGCGACATTTTTCCGCAGAAGAGCGATGCGGTATTCCGGTCATGGCGTCGGGCACATTCACCATGGACTCCGTTGCCATTACCGCCGATAATTTCAACTTCGCCACCGCCCGCTCAAACCTTTACATGACCGCATCGATGGGGACAGGCAATATAATGGCCGATCCATCGCTTCCGCTTGGAATCAAGGCAAACGGAATCATCGCCATGCAGGATATAGCCAGCCTCATGCCGGCACTCAACGACATTATAAGCGCACTGCCTGCTTCTGCCGGCCTGCAGCTGAACACGGACATCCACGGATCCGCATCGTCGCTCGACATAGACCGCCTGTTTGCGGACATTCCCGGATATTTCCGTGTAAATGCCACAGGGCATATCAACAATCCCCTGGACTTCAACAAAATGAGAGGCAACATCGATCTCAACGGCAATCTCGGGAAGATAAACGCGGTCAAAAACCGGATTCTCCCAAGGGCAACGGCCAGCGAGTTCAACATTCCGCCGATGGACCTCAAAGGATCTGTCAACTACAGTCCCGGCAATATCGACGGCGTTGTCGATGTGCGCACAACATCGGGAAAGATTGCTCTTGACGGACGATGGAACGCAAAAGCCGAAGGCTACAAAGCCAAAGTCAACGCCGTGAATTTTCCGGTAAAAGCATTCATGCCGTCACTTGGAATCGGAAATCTCACGGCCGACATCGATATTGACGGCCATGGCTATAACCCTGCTTCACGCAAAACCAGAATAACAGCGGCTGCCGATCTCCATTCAGTGGAATACAATGGAGCTACCCTCGGAAACATCCGGCTGAACGCAGCCATCGACACATGCCGGCTGACAGCCGACATTGTTTCCGACAACAATTTCGCCGACTTCGACGCAGATCTGGCCGCAATGTTCGACAACGGAGGTTACCGGTGGGATCTCTCCTCCGACATCAGGCATCTCGACCTGCAGGCTATGAATCTTTTCAAACAGACAATGAACGGATCCGCGACAATCTATACATCGGGAGTCTTCTATCCCCGCTCAGGCAACATTGACGCCGAAATCGATGTCAATGGACTCGACTGGACAATGGACTCACTCCATTTCGCCGTCCCCGGGCTGACCGCAAAGCTATCGTCGACAGATTCACTCACTCATGCCAATCTCGTTTCAGGAGATCTCAACGCCGATCTGACAGCCTTTTCTTCGTTAATGGCCGCGATCGGGAAAATTCCTCAGACCAGCGCCCTGCTGAACCGCCAGATCGAGCGCAGGGAAATCAACATTGATTCCCTACAGCGCGCGCTTCCGGAAATGGCGCTCAGGCTTGACATGGGGCGCGACAACCCGGCCTACGACTATCTGAGCTCGACTTCCGGCCTTGAATTCAACAATGCGCAGCTTACGTTTTCAAACGACTCGCTGATCAGCCTGCATGCCGTTGTCGACGGATTCAGATCGGGATCGGTCAAACTCGACAACATCTCTTTCGATGCCAACCAACACGGGAAATATCTCGTCTACAACACACGCATCGACAACCGCCCCGGAACAATGGACGATTTCGCCCATGTCATTCTCAACGGCTACCTTGCCGACGACAAACTTTCGGCAATGATACGCCAGTCGAATATAAAAGGCGACCAAGGATTCCTGATAGGGTTCAACGCGGCAGTCTCAGACTCAACCGTAGCTGTCAGGTTCATCCCGGCAAATCCGACAATCGCCTATAGAAAATGGACAATCAACAACGACAACATCATAGCCTACAACTTCGTTGAACGTCATCTCGACGCCAACCTGAAAGTCATGTCTGACTCAAGCTATCTGCAGATCTACACCGATCATGCCGAACACGCCGACAGCCTCAACAGCCACCGTCAGGAAGACGTCATTGTCCGGCTTGCCAACATAAATCTTCAGGAGTGGCTGTCGATCTCGCCATTTGCGCCTCCGGTAAAGGGTGACATTGACGCAAACCTCCGGTTCAGGTGGACAGCCAGCGAAATAACCGGAAACGGAACCGTTGACCTCAACAACCTCTATTACGGTCGCGAACGTGTCGGCACATTCAACCTCGATGTCAATGTCGCCAACGACAACAAAACGCGCGCGCTCCATGCCGATGTCGCACTAAAAATAGACGGACAGAAGGTCATCACCGCCACAGGCGCGCTCAATGACTCGACATCCACGAGCCCGTTCCTGCTCGATTTCAACATGATCCGGCTTCCGCTCCGCGTGGCCAATCCGTTCCTTCCGAAAAATGTCGCACAGCTGTCGGGCATGCTCAACGGCAACATGAAAATCAGCGGAGACATGGCCAATCCCGTATTCAACGGCTATCTCGACTTCGACTCATCAGCTGTGAAAGTAGGAATGACAGGCGCCTCCTATGCATTCTCAGAAGAGAAAATACCCGTCGACAGCAACGTTGTCAAGTTCCGAAATTTCACCATATCCGGACTCAATGACAATCCGCTTTTTGTCAACGGCCATGTTGACGCACGACATATCTCAGACATAAACTACGACCTGACATTAAAAGCGGCCGACATGCAGATCGTCAATTCTGACAGAGCGCGTGCGGGAGCCGATGTCTATGGAAAAGCCTTTGTCGACATCAATGCCTCGGCCAAAGGCAACCTCGGATTCCTGAGGGTCGATGCATCGCTCAACGTGCTTCCCCGCACAAACGTCACTTACGTGATGACTGACGTCCAGCAAAGCCTGACCTCACGTTCGTCAGACGACATGGTCAAATTCGTCGTTTTCGCCGACACGGCAAGCGTTGCGCGCGCCGATTCGCTGGTCAACAGCTCCATGTCGCTTTTCCTCAACGCCAACCTCAACATATCAGAAGGTTCGACAATCAATGTCGACCTCTCGACCGACGGAAAAAACAAAGTCTCGGTCCAGGGTGCCGGAAATCTAACCTATGCCCTCACCCCGCTGAACGGCGACGGCCGTCTGACAGGACGCTTCACCATCAACTCCGGTTTTGTCCGATACACACCTTCGCTCAACACCGGCGGCGTCAACATGTCGATAATGAGCGAAAAGAACTTCACGTTCCGCGAAGGCAGCTACGTGGCCTTCAATGGCGACATACTCAATCCATCGCTTAACATAACCGCTACCGACCGGCTGAAAGCAAACGTCACCCAGGAGGGACAGAACTCCCGTCTGGTCAACTTCGACGTCATCCTGACCATCACCAACACCCTCCAGAATCTGAACGTAGCCTTCAACCTCTCGACCGACGATGACATCACGATCGAAAACGAACTTTCAGCCATGAGTCCCGAACAACGCGCAAACCAGGCGATGAACCTGCTGCTCTACAACCAATACACCGGTCCGGGAACAAAGGCAAACGCAAACCTCTCGGGCAATCCGCTCTATTCGTTCCTTGCCTCGCAACTCAACACATGGGCCGCCAACAACATCCGCGGTGTCGACATCTCGTTCGGAATAGACCAGTATGACACAACTACCGACGGAAGCAAGTCGACAACAACGAGCTACAGCTACCGTGTGTCAAAATCGCTCTTCGACGACCGTTTCAAAATAGTCATCGGCGGCAACTACTCGACCGACGCCAATGCCGACGAGAACTTCTCACAGAATCTAATCAACGACATCTCCTTTGAATATATGCTCAACCGCAGCGGTTCGATGTTTGTCAGGCTGTTCCGCCACGTCGGCTATGAAAGCATTCTCGAAGGAGAAATCACCCAGACCGGTGTCGGCTTCGTAATGAAACGGAAACTCAACTCTCTGCGTGACCTTTTCAGATTCCGCAGCCGCAAACCTCAACAGTCAGCCATTTCTACAACTCCTAACCAATCCGTCAA
This sequence comes from Paramuribaculum sp., assembly GCA_029058705.1. GTDB lineage: Bacteria > Bacteroidota > Bacteroidia > Bacteroidales > Muribaculaceae > Paramuribaculum. Next base: position 5,521 of record JAIDXA010000017.1, read on the forward strand.
TGAAACCGACCCGACCAAATAAAACGACAAAGATCCTCCATGCACTGATCGTCTTTGTTCTGACAGCCGCGGCGACCTCATGCTCGACGACCCGTCGCCTCGGCCCAGACGACATTCTCTACACCGGAGTGAAAAAAATCGATTATCAGGTAGCCGACTCTGTCAAACTCCCTGGATCCCTGACGTCCGACATCTTTGACGTTGTAAACGTCAAGCCGAACAATGCACTCTATTCACCCTACGTCCGCTGGCCTTTCCCGCTCGGCCTGTGGGTCTACAACAACTGGCCTAATCCGCCAAAAGGTCTGCGCCATTGGCTCTATGAGAAACTCGTTTCCGAACCGGTGCTGATCTCCGACGTACGTCCCGAAGTCCGTGTCCACATGATCGACCAGATGCTCGACAACAACGGTTATTTCAGCGGAAGGGCATCCTATGAGCTTGTCAAGGGGAAAAATCCGAAAAAAGCGCGTATCCTTTATAAGGTGGATCCGGGAAAAGCTTATCCGATCGACACGGTCGAACTTTTGCCGGACACGTGCGCGCTGTATCACGCGATCGATTCTCTGGCAATGCGCCAATACTACCTCAAGGCCGGATCCCGATACTGTGTCGACTCTCTGTCGGACGTCAGAATCAACATAGCCAACGCGCTGCGCAACCGAGGCTATTACTTCTTCCGGCCGGAATATATCGAATATCTTGCCGACTCGACCATCAGAAGCGGCAGAATCGCTCTGCGTCTCGACATTGCCAACAATATACCGTCATTTGCGCTCGACTCCTACCGCACCGGGAAAATAGTCACCACGATCCACCGCAACGAGGGAGGAGGCACTCCCGACACCATTGTCACCAGACGCGGCGATGTCATCAAAATGCAACCGATGCATCTGCGCGACAATCTGATCCCGTCATGCATAACTTTCCGCAAAGGAAAACGCTTTTCGGTCGCCGACATGAACCGCACACAGACTTATCTGTCGCGGCTGGGAATCTTCAACGGAATCGAAATAAACGCAGTCCCCGACTCCACCGAAAAGGGAGTTCTCAATGTCATGATCGACTGCACTTTCGACAAGCCGCTCGAAGCCTCGGCAGAAGTCAACGTAACCTCCAAGTCAAACTCCTATCTCGGGCCCGGAGTCGACCTGCGTCTGACTAACAAGAATATCTTCGGAGGTGCGGAGCAACTCAGCGTCGGACTTCACGGATCCTATGAATGGCAAACCGGCCACGGTCGCAATTCAATTTTCAACTCCTATGAGATTGGCCTGAATTCGACGCTCGCTTTCCCCCGTTTGCTCGCTCCGCGTTTCATTCCACGCAGCCGCCGCGAACTCAACTGGACCCGAATCAGTCTTGGCGCCGACCTGCTTAACCGGCCTCACTATTTCAACATGGCTCAGTTCAATGCCGGAATCGTCTATGACTGGCGGGTCAACCGTCATGTGACAAATTCACTGACACTGTTCAAACTGACCTACACAAAACTGATGAAAACCACAACAGAGTTCGACTCCATCATGAACGCCAACCGGGCGATTGCCGAAAGCTTCCGTTCCCAGTTCATTCCGCAGATGGGATTCAGCTATGTCTATGACCGCGATTTCGATGCATACAACCAGCTCAACTGGCAATTTTCTGTCATAGAGGCTGGCAATATCTTCTGGGGCATCTATGAGCTATGCGGTAAAAAACACGAGAAGGAGCTGTTTGGAACACCGTTCTCACAATTCATCAAGGGAACTACACAGCTTGTATACAACCGCCGTCTCGGCAACGGCGACCACTGGCTCGTCAGCCGCGTGGCTGTCGGTGCGGCACATGCCTACGGCAATTCTTCAGTCGTTCCTTATGCCGAACAGTTCTATTGCGGAGGGGCCAACTCGGTACGTGCCTTCACAGTAAGATCAATCGGCCCGGGATCCTACCGCGTACCTGCCGACCAGATCAACGGTTATTTCGACCAGACCGGAACATTCAAATTCGAATTCAATGTCGAATACCGTTTCCCGATCATCGGGCCGCTCCACGGCGCCGTATTCTTTGACTCGGGCAATGTATGGCTGCTCCGCAACGATCCGGACCGCCCGGGTGGATTGCTCCGCGGATCGACATTTTTCCGCGACCTTGCAACCGGAACCGGAGTCGGTCTGCGTCTCGACATCGGAATGCTCGTTGTCAGAGGTGATCTCGGAATCGGAATCCACGCCCCCTACAACACCGGCAGATCCGGCTACTACAACATTCCCCGTTTCAAAGACGGCCTTGCATTCCATCTTGCCATCGGATATCCGTTCTGACAATCAAAAAAGGGTGCGGTTCGCTATGGACCGCACCCTTTTGGAAGAATGTATATATCTTAGTTCTCGGGATCGAGAATGACAACCCGGTAGTTGCCCTGCTTGTTGAGATTCTTCATGAAGTTCTTCACATCGTCGACAGTTATCGAGCTGATGACAGCATCGTTGCCGTTGAACGTGTCGACCCCGTTGATGAGCCAGCCGTCGATAGCTGAGAGCCAACCCTCGTTCTGTTCGCGTTTTTCCTTGAAACTTTTGAGCATGTATTCCTTGATTTTGTCAAGTTCCGCCTGGTCAACGTCTGTTTCAAGAGCCTTTATCTGTCCTGCGATAATATCAAGAACCTTGTCTTTCATTTCCGGTTTCATCGGGAATGCGGAAACAATTTCAACATTTGTCGGATCGAGACGATCCATCTGGCCGCTTGCTGATATCGAGTAGACAGCTCCCTCTTTCTCGCGCACGATCTCAACGAGGCGGGCGGTCAGGATCTGGCCTGCCACACTCGCAAGCTGGGAATTTTTCATCGAAAATGGTTCTTTTCCGAATGCCGTTATATAACACCATGTCTGCGGGGTTTCCATCGGAGTGGTGAATGTCTCGACACCCTTGCCCGGTTTCAGCTGATATTCGGCAGAATAGTTCTTGATCTTTTTCGATGCGTTCTTGGCATTTGCGGGAAGTGTGGCGATATAATGCTCGACAAGCGGACGGAAAGTCGCCATATCGATGTTGCCGATAAAGACAAACGTATAGTCAGCGGCATTGGCGGTCATCTTATGGGCCAGATCAACAACACCTTCACGCGAAGCATTCATGACATCATCGACAGTGATGGCACGCATACGGTCATTGTCCGGATAAAGAGCCTCGGGAAGTTTTGTCTGGAAAACATAGGTCGGGTTCTTTGCCATGTTCTTGATCATGCTCGCTGTATTGCTCTGCAAAGCGGCAAATTCATCTTCCGAGAAATTGACACCGGTGAAGCTCATATAGATAAGTTCCATCAGAGAAGGCAGATCCTTGGGTGTTGAGAATCCTCCGACGCTGCGGGTGTAGGATCTTACCGACGGTGTCACCATGGCTTGCTTGCCGGCCATATATTTTGAAAGGTCGGAATTGGTATATGTTCCGAGACCGCACTGGCCCAGAGCTGTAGAAAGGAATTTGATGTCGGCGAGTCTGGCATTCTTCACATCGGCCAAACCGTTGAGGGCAACGGCGGCAAACTGGATTTCATTGTCCTTGAAATCGGTCGGCTTGACAATAACCTTGACTCCGTTGCTGAGAGTCCACTCGGTGGCGTCCCACTGCTTCAGAGTCTGTTCCTTTACAATTTTACCGGGAGCCGGCAGGTTTTCGATCAGAGGTTCGGTCTTGACATTTTCCTGATAGACCTCAATCTCTTC
>JAIDXA010000017.1:9245-24321 GCA_029058705.1 Paramuribaculum sp.
GGGAGCGACGGAATCAGCGGTTCTTCCTTGACATTATCTACAAATGCTTCGATCTCTTCGGCGTCGACAGCCTTCAAAGCATCGGCAAAATCTTTTTCAGTCGGATAGATTCCGTCGGCAGCATCCGGCATCATGGCAAGCAGAACGCGGTTGTCGTCAGTCACAGCCTCCTTGATGAAATCGTTGATGGCGGTCAGGGGAATCATTCCTGCGATCTGCTTGACTGCAGTGTATGTATCCTCGGCATTTGCGAGAGGATCATTGTTGAGGAAGTTATCGACATACTGCTGTACATAGGAACTGTTTTCGCGTTTGTTGCGGCTGTTGTAGCGACTTTCATGCTGCGAAAGATATTCACTTTTCGCACGCTCGAACTCACTTTCCGTAAAACCGCCTTTAGCCGCGCGGAGAAGCTCGCGGTAGACTGCGGCAATTCCGCCCGGAAGTTCGCTGCCGGTCGAATTGACGGCAACGAGCGTCAGCGCTTCCTTGGTCTTTGAAACGACATAATCGCCAAACATAGCGCCGGCAGCCGCAAACGGAGCATCAGGCTTTGACGAGATATCGTTCAGGCGCGTGTTGAGCATCATCGAGACAAGACTCTGGATATAGTCCTGTACATAATAGGCCATTGTCGGACGCAGCTCATCGGGCATCGGATCCATCTTGATCATGAACTGAACGATGGCGCGGTTCTGCTCCTTGTCGTGACCGATTGCATAGATTGTTCCTTTTGTATCGCTGACCGGCAGATAGACTCGTTCAACAACATCAGTCGGCATTTCAATGTCCGAGAAAAGCTCTTTGATCTTGTTTTCAATACGGTCAACGTCGATATCGCCGACAACAATGATTCCCTGCTGATCAGGACGATACCAGCGTTCGTAGTAGTCGCGGAGAGCCTGATAGGAGAAATTGTCGACAACCTCCATCGTGCCTATCGGCATGCGGTAGCCATAACGGCTGTCGGGATACAGCGTAGGAAGAAGTGTTTCGATTATTCGTTGCGAACCGGTGTTGCGGCTGCGCCATTCCTCGTGGATAACTGCACGCTCCGCGTCGATCTCAGCCGGCTCGAGAAGCAGGTCATTGGCCCAGTCGTGAAGAATGAGCAGACATGAATCCTGCGCTCCTATACGCGCGGTAGGAACTTTTGAAATATTATAGACCGTCTGGTCAACCGCGGTATAGGCATTTAGATGCGCCCCGAACTTGACTCCGATAGATTCAAGATACTTAACCAATGAATTTCCGGGGAAGTGGGTAGTTCCGTTGAAGCACATATGCTCAAGGAAGTGGGCAAGCCCACGCTGATTGTCTTCTTCAAGAATGGAACCTACCTTCTGGGCGATATAGAACTCGGCCTGCCCCTTGGGCTGTTCGTTGTGACGGATATAATAGGTCAGTCCGTTGGGCAGCTTTCCGATCCGCACGTCAGGATCTGTCGGCATCGCAGGCATCATCTGGGCCACAGCCATGGCCGGCAGAAGCATCAGAGCTACGAGCAACAGCGAAAAAAATCTTGCGAATTTCTTCATTTTGATTGATTTAATATGAATTTATAATTAGTGAAACTTCTAAATTACGGGATATATCACATCCATTTTTTACATTTGACGCAAATTTAACAAAAAAGTTTCACAATGCACTGAAATTTATTCAATCTCAGCGCAATCAACGGCAGAAAAACGGTTTTAACCGTCAGATTCACTCCAATCCAAGAACCGGTTCGTCAAAAACTATATGGCAGCATCTCGAACGGATATATGAGCTTGACCCTCTTTCCGGTCACTCTTACATATATAGTTCCCGCGCCCGCCACATTCGCCGGATGAGAAAACAGTCCGTTCTCCAGACGATAGCCTGACAGATACATTGATTTCACGAAGTTGTCGACTTCTTCCTTATTAGCGAAATCAATGACGCATAACGGATCTTCGCCGCCATAGAATTCCACAACGGTGAGACCACCTTTCCCTTTGCGCGTGGCCCTCATGCTCAAGAATGGGGTCATTTCATCTTCAGAATCCGACGGGCTGTAGCACACAACTTTAAATCCAAGAGTCTTCAGCACATCATCCATGTTGTCCCTGAATCCCACACCATATCTGCGGTCATCGGAAAGCTCCACAAGCGCATACTGCGTCAGCGGCTTTACTCCGGTTTCTGTGAAGATTTTGGCATTTGAAGACCTTGTGCCGGTAGTTTTCCGGGCGGAAACATCAATAACAGCAATCAGGACAACGCAAATGACAAGAAAGATTTTTTTCATTGGTCTGTTAATATAAGGTTATACAAAAAAACACCTGCCGGCTCCGAAAATCGCAGACACGCAGTCTTTTCCATTAAAGGTTAGTGCAAAACTAACATTTTCCTATGAATTTCCACTAATCATTCTGCATCAATCTCATCAAACCGAAAAAATTGGATCGTAATGCACCTAGCGGGCTGACGTGAACAAACACGGAGCGCGCGCTAAAAATTGGTTTCGCGCGCTCTCGTTATGGTTTACAGAGTAAATTTTCGAGGTAGAGTGGGGAATTATTTTAGAATATCTTTAACGGCGTCGTTGGGCACCATTTGTTCCTGGAATGTATAAGCACCGGTTTTGGGCGATTTAACCACTTTGATAACCTTGCTGTAGGTGCGGCCTTCACCCTTCTGAAGCGATGCGACGGTTTTCTTTGCCATATCTCAGAGGATTATTATTTGATTTCTTTGTGAACGGTTACTTTCTTGAGAATCGGATTGTACTTCTTCAGTTCGAGACGCTCGGTTGTATTCTTGCGGTTCTTGGTGGTGATATAGCGAGAAGTTCCGGGCATTCCGCTTGCTTTGTGTTCGGTGCATTCAAGAATAACCTGCACACGATTACCTTTAGCTTTCTTTGCCATCTTCTTATAAATCTAAGTATTTGATTTCAGTTAAATAACCCTTCTTTACAGCTTCTTTGATCGCTGCATCAAGTCCGTTTTTGTTAATTGTACGAAGACCGTTGGCCGAAATGGTCAGCGTGATCCACATATCCTGTTCAACCCAGTAGAATTTCTTGTTGAAGAGGTTTACGTTGAATTTGCGCTTCGTACGACGCTTTGAGTGGCTCACATTGTTGCCGCCCATTGCTTTCTTGCCTGTAATTTGACAAATCTTTGACATGGCTGTTGTTCTGTTACTTAGCTCTATTAAACTTTATGTTATTTCTTTTCAGACTCGCTTCGTGGCCGCCATCTCAGTCTCATATCACTGCTAAGCGCATCATTTTTAACAGCTTTACAGGATGAGCCACAAAACAGAGTGCAAAGTAACAACTTTTTCGCGAAATAGCCAAAAATCTCACACATTTTTTCATCCTTAACTCCGCTATTGTTAATAAGATTATCGAAACAGACGGCTTTCCCGTCGGGAATCATGACCACTTTTGCGCGGAACGTGTTTTTTCCTATAATAATCTTTGACGGAAGGCAGTCATCATCAGAAAAATTGTGTAACTTTGTAATGTCATAGAGTTTCTTTGTAAAATAAGCTGCCCGTTTCATATGACATCGTCAGGGGCATCTCCGAAAAAACGCTCCGTTTTTTCTCTGCAGAAAAGAATACATTATTATTCATCGAACATATCCAAACCCACCTTATCTGAACAGGAAAAATGATTACCACTCTGCTGATTATTTTTGTCGTTGGCTATCTGCTTATCGCCTCGGAACATGTGCTTGGCATAAACAAGGCCACATTCGCACTGATCATGTGCGGCGCGCTCTGGGCCGTTTATGCAGTAGCCGCCCATGACGCCAATCTATCCGAAGACCTCGTCCTCGCGCTTGGCGACACATGCGAAATCGTAGTGTTCCTTATCGGAGCCATGACTATTGTCGAACTGATCGACCGCTACGGTGGCTTCAACATAATTGTGAAGAATCTGCGGGCGGGCAACAAGCGGAGTCTGTTGTGGATCATGGCTGCAGTGGCATTTTTCCTGTCGAGCATCCTGGACAACATGACAACGACAATCATCATGGTCATGATGCTCAGGCGCATGCTGACCGACCAGAAAGAACGCTGGATTTTCGCCTGCGTCATCGTACTGGCGGCGAATGCCGGCGGAGCGTGGTCGCCGATAGGCGACATCACGACAATCATGCTGTGGATGAAAAATTATGTATCGTCTGTCGATCTGATCGTCAACCTGATCATTCCCTCCATAGCCTCGGTAATCGTCCCGACCTTCATAGCCTCGTTCATGATCGCCCGCTCACCTATGGAAGCCCTTAATTCCATGGACGAACGCAAAGGCTATTCCCTTTCGGAACACCATCGGAATCTATCGATCCTCATTCTTATATGCGGTGTGGCCGGACTGCTTTTTGTCCCTGTTTTCAAAGCGGTCACCCATCTGCCGCCCTACATGGGCATACTGCTCTCGCTCGGAATACTGTGGCTTCTGACCGAACTGATAGTCCACCATTATGAACTTGACGGAAAGATCGAAGGACGCATCTCACAGGTTGTCCGAAACATCGACATGTCGACCATCCTCTTCTTTCTCGGCATCCTGATGTCGGTAGCCGCCCTCGGGCAAGCCGGCATCCTCTCGCAGCTTGCCGGCTGGCTCAATGGCCAATTCCATGACGTCTACCTCATCAGCGGCATAATAGGAGTCCTCTCGTCGATAGTCGACAACGTGCCCCTTGTGGCCGCCTGTATGGACATGTATCCGGTTGCAACGGAAGCGTCCATCGCCGCTTCCGCCGATCCGGCCTACACGGCCCTGTTTGTAGGCGACGGCCTTTTCTGGCATCTGTTGACCTTCTGTGCCGGAGTCGGCGGCAGTCTGCTGATCATAGGCTCGGCCGCCGGAGTCGTCGCCATGGGAATCGAGAAGATCCCGTTCATGTGGTATGTCAAGCGGATCACACTTCTCGCATTCGCCGGATATATAGCAGGCATCGCAACCATATGGGTCGAAACTTTAGTTATGCCCATATAACAAACAACAATACCGGCAACAGCGTTATAACACAGCGCCGGCACGCACAAAAACCGGTTTTTTGTGCCGTCCGGCTCTTATTCATGATAAAATTCTTACCTTTGCAGTCAAGTTTTGCCGAGTTTTAATGCAGAACATAGAACTTAACCTGATTATGAAAGAAGAACTAAATCTCGACTGGGCCAATCTCCCATTCGGCTATGTACCCACTGACTATAACGTCCGTTGTTATTTTCGCGACGGTAAATGGGGCGAAATAGAGGTATCGACATCCGACACAATCAACATTCACATGGCGGCAACCGCCCTCCATTACGGCCAGGAAATTTTCGAAGGACTCAAAGCTTTCCGCGGACGCGACGGAAAGGTCCGTGTTTTCCGTATGGAAGAAAACGCACGGCGCATCCGTCAATCTGCCGAAGGCCTGTGCATGGAACCGGTTCCTGAAGAAATTTTCTGTGAAATGGTAAAAAAGGTGGTCGAGCTCAATGCCCGCTTCATTCCGCCTTACGGCAGCGGGGCATCTCTTTATATCCGCCCGCTTGAAATAGGCATCACGCCAAGCGTCGGTGTGAAATCCGCCACAGAATACCTCTTCATGATTCTCGTGAGCCCGGTAGGTCCTTATTTCAAGACAGGGTTCAAGCCCACCAACATATGCATCATGCGCGAATATGACCGTGTCGCTCCCAAAGGGACCGGACGTTTCAAGACCGGCGGCAACTATGCGGCAAGTCTCAAATCGGGCAACCACGCCCACGAGCTCGGCTATTCGGCTGTTTTATATCTTGACCCGCGCGACAAGAAATATCTCGACGAATGCGGTCCGGCAAACTTCTTTGCAATCAAAAACGGAGTCTACATCACTCCCGCTTCGGAATCGATTCTGCCTTCAGTCACAAACAAAAGCCTGATGCAGCTCTGTCATGATCTCGGGATCAAAGTCGAGCAGCGCCATATACCGATCGAAGAACTCCCTGAAATTCAGGAAGCCGGAGCTTGCGGCACAGCTGCCGTCATTTCGCCGGTAGCCGAAATCGACGATCTTGACACCGGCAAGAAATACATCGTTTCATCCGACGGAAACCCCGGGGTTGTCAGCACCCGTCTCTATAACCTGTTGCGAGGCATCCAGCTCGGCGAGGAAGATGACACCCACGGCTGGAACACAATCATAGAAAACATCTGATCTGTCCCTGAATGCCAATGACCGATTATCAGTCAATCATAGACAAATATTATCCCGCAGCGACGAAACTGCGGGATATTTATATGTGCCACTGCCGGTCGGTTGCCGACGAAGCCATTGCCATCGCCCGCCGCAAGAAGCTTCCGCTTGACGAGGCCGACATCGTAGGTGCGGCAATGACCCACGACATAGGAATCTGCCGGACCGACGCTCCCGGAATAGAATGTCACGGCCAACTGCCCTATATCTGCCACGGGATTGCCGGCAGCGAGATCCTGCGCGCCGAAAATGCCCCGGAAGAATGGGCCGGAGTCGCTGAACGCCACACCAGCTCAGGACTCACTGCCGAAGAAATAGCAAAAGCTTCGCTCCCGCTTCCGATAGCCGATTACATGCCACGGACTCTACTCGAACGCCTGATCTGCTACGCCGACAAATTCTATTCGAAAAGCGGGCAGATGAAAAGAAAAGACCTCCGTCAGGTGCGCGCCGAAATCTCTCGTTTCGGACAGGCAAGTCTCGACCGGTTCGATGCTCTCGACAGGGAATTTTCCTGAACGCATGTCAGACCCCGAGAGTGCGGACATCAAAACAAGGACATGCCTTGGCCGCGAATTCGTTGTGGCCGTGGACAGTTGCCGAAGGAAAACGCTTTTTCAGCCGGCCGATCAGATCCACAAGTGACTTTTTCTGGGCAGACGTACGTGTGTCGGCAGGCTTGCCGGATCCGTCTAGTCCGCCCACATAACACACCCCGATGGAATCGGCATTATAGCCTTTGCAGTGGGCGCCGGCGACTGACTCGTCGCGCCCGCGGGCAATCTCCCCGTCAAGGTAGACAACATAGTGATAACCGATGCCGCGGAATCCGCGCGCACGATGCCACCGGTCGATCTCGGCGACCGTTGTTTTGCGACCTGCCTTAGTGGCGGTGCAATGAATGATTATTCTGTTTATCTTTCTCATAACGGAAGCAAAGTTACGCCTCCGTCCGCCGCCTTACAGGTCTGTTTTCAACATTTCGATCATTTCTGACCGTCAATCGACGGGAAACCGGCAGTGCGGTGCATGAGATAGCCATCCGGACCTATTGTCACAAGAAGAGCCTCGGCATCTTTAATCTTTTGAATCATTTCAAGCGCGGCTTCGGTCGACAGCGCCATACACGACGTGGCGAGAGCATCAGCCGTCATTGCATCGGATGCTATGACCGTAGCGCTCAATGTCGCTGTTTCCGCAGGACGCCCCGTTACGGTCGAAATCGTATGCCATGCCTTGCCCTGCGAAGTCGACCGGTAGTTTCGGTAATTGCCCGAAGTGGCCACGCCGCAGTCCGTCACGCTGATGACCGCCATCCGCTTATGGACTACCGTCGTGTCGTTTTCAACCGGAGCATCGATCATTATGCGCCATGGCTCGCCAAGGTGATTCTGACCGCTGACCGCGACCTCTCCGCCGATCTCGACAATGAAATCACTGCACCCGTTGCGACGGAGCATATCGCCTATCAGGTCACATCCGTAGCCCTTCGTTATCGCTGAAAAATCAAACTCGGTCATCGGTGAGGGCTTGACGATACGATTCCCCTCGATCCGGCATCGGCCAATGCCCACTGACGACAAAGCACTGTCGATGGAATTACGCGTCGGTTCCTGACCGGAATTACGGTAACCGAATCCCCACAGATTGACCAGCGGAGCCACTGTCGGATCGAATGCTCCGCCGCTGAATCTGTTTATCTGCAACGACGTCAGAAAAATACGGCGAAACAGCGAATCGGTCTGATCTGTCTGATTCAGGTTTATCCTGCTGACCAATGAGCCGGCGGCAAATGGCGACAACGAATTTTCAACCTGTTGCATCACAGAAATTATAGAATCGTCAAGCATGCGCGCACTCCTGTAGGTTATATGGTAGGTCGTTGCCCACACAACACCTTCACATTTCCGATAGTCTCCGCCGGAGTCACACGATGCGACAAGCATCCACAATCCAGAAACCGCCGCACACAACAAAGCAAAACTAAACTTTTTCATAACAGAATGGTTTTTTCAATCACTTTTTCATTCAGAAAAGAGGCAGACAACGGCGGAAATAATCTCTCGCAACGCTCCAGTCGACATAAACAGACTGACTGTTCGGCATAAATGCCACCGGACGCTCATTATGGTCAATACGCAGATAATAACGGCCGCTTTCGCTTTTAAAAAGAATCATCTGCAGATTGGCTGCCATCGGCACAACATTGAAATCAAGCCAGTGAAGAGCCACTGTATCAAAATAATTGGTCAGATAATAGCATCCCGGCAGTCTCATCAACGCAAAAAGTGGCATCAGCGTTTCCGCATGGCCGAAGCGCAGATTTACCTTGGCCACATCTCGGTCGCCATTGATAAAGGCTTCGGTCGTGGCAATCAGATCTTCAAGCAATGGCGCGGCAATTTCAGAAGGCACTGCCGACAGCGTCGAAGCGGAATGCTGGAGATAATGACGCAGATTCTCAACCGCCCAGAGCCTGTTCTGCTCTTCCGGATTTAAAAATTCAGAGACATTGGCCTCCATACCCATCGCTTTCATACCCGCAAGCACAGAGAACTCGGCCATTGCGATATCGGTGGCCGGAACCGTGTAGCCGCTGAAATCAAATCCACTGCCCAAAACTTTGTTTAGCTGGGAAGTCGGGCAGTTTGCCTCCATGAACTTGTGGATTGTCGACTTGAGTTCATCGGACGTACGGAAGTCGGTATAGGCTGCATTATTGTCGAAAAAACGCATAAGGGGCGAAAAACGCCGCCCGGAAGCAAGATCAAGCTCGACTGTATTGTCCATACGGGTAAGCTGATGGGTGAATTCATCCATACTCATGACGCAACGCGGTGAATATGACGAAATCGCATTCACAAGCGAATTTTTGAACAGCTCGGGATATGAAGCCATCATTCTCGCAGCGATCCCACGCTGCTCAGCCATTCCAAGCGAATCAAGTGCCCCCCAGCGGCCATTGACACGGGCCACGATGGACTGAGTTATCTTTTTCAAACGACGTCCCTGCGGAGTTATAGTGCCGTCGGCTTCAGCCTTGCCCAGCGCGCCAAGAAGGATATTGCAGTTGCGCGGCGAAGCCGGAAACCGGGCTCCATGACGCCCGACATGATTGATCATCACCGGTTCGAGAGTGTCAGGCCAGACCGTCGGATGTGCCGGCGCCGGATAGGGCAGCGCCGTTCCCTGACATTCTGACCATGAATAGTTTGTGGCCGTTGGGTCGACAGCATTGACAGCCAGGGAGAATAACGACAACAGGACGAATGAAAATAATTTGCGCGCAGTCATTGGATATATCTGATTTTTATTTAATTTTGTTGAAAGGGAAGAGATTTGTCTCTTTTACTTATAACGCTTAAACTCCCCAAAAATTTCCCTTGACAGGCCTTTTTGGCTGCCGTCAGCATCATAAAACACCTTCCCGCCCGATGAATAACCACGAAAACCTGACCAGACTTATAAGAGAAAACAGGCTTGCCGAAGCTGCTGTCCAGACCGACATGCAACTCGCGTCATGTCATGACGACAGCTACCTGTGGTATATCCGCGGTAAGATATGGTGGAAAATGGGCAATCGCGCCCAAGCCATGACTTGTTATTCCCGTGCTGTCGCAATAGATCCGGCCAGTCCGGCGGCATCCGCGCTTGAACAGGCACACGACATAGCCGATTTCTTCAACCCGGATCTCCTCAATCCGTAAAGCACTCACCACTTGAAAAAAGCGAAGCGGCGTGTCTGAGTCCTGATTTCAGTCACACCGCTTCGCATCTTATCTGTCGACAGACCTATTTCCTGTCAAGCGCTTCATATTTGGAATGCTGACTCTTGAATTCCGGGACCAATGCCTTCATACCGGCAACAATCGTCATATCATCTGAAGTCGATGCTGTTTCGATAAGACTGATTATGGACGCATTGACTTCCTCATAATCATACTCTCGGACTTTGGCTATCTTAATTTTATTGTGGAAAGTCGGGAGTGTGATCTCCTTGTCGTTAAGAACCTCTTCATAGAGTTTCTCGCCGTCGCGCAGACCGGTATATTTAATAGTGATGTCCTTTGCCCCGCTCATCTTGATCATTCGTTTTGCAAGATCCGCTATTCTTACCGGTTTACCCATGTCGAACACAAAGATTTCACCTCCGTTGCCCATCGTTCCGGCCTCAAGCACGAGTTTGCAAGCCTCGGGAATCAACATGAAGAAACGGATAATGTCGGGATGGGTAACCGTTACCGGACCACCTGCCTTTATCTGACGCTCGAACAGAGGAATGACCGAACCGTTCGACCCAAGCACATTACCGAAACGGGTTGTCACGAAACGTGTCTCACCCTTTATTTTTCCATCTTTTATCGCTTTGTCGAGAGCCTGGACATAGATTTCACATATGCGCTTCGAGCATCCCATCACATTTGTCGGATTGACTGCCTTGTCGGTCGAGACCATCACGAATTTCCGGGTGCCGTATTTGACGGCAAGGTCAGCAATTATTCTTGTTCCGTTAACGTTGTTCTCGATTGACTCATAGGGATTGTCCTCCATCATCGGGACATGTTTGTAGGCCGCCGCATGGAACACATATTCCGGTCTGTAGGCACGGAACAACTCTTCCATGCGCTCAAGATTAGCAATGTCGGCCACTATGGTGTGAGCAGGAATCTCCGGCCATTTGCGCGACATCATAAGCCTGACATCATGAAGCGGAGTCTCTGCCTGATCGACCAGTATCAGCTCGCCGGGACTGAACAGCGCAATCTGCCGGACCATCTCCGACCCGATCGATCCGGCCGCCCCGGTAATCAGAATCCGTTTACCCGTCAACAGATTGGCCACAGCAGTCATGTCGATCTCAATCTTTTCACGAGGCAGAAGGTCTTCGACATCAACCTCTTTCAACTGCGTATAGCTCAGTTCGCTCTTTCCATCCCACTCCTGAGTGTCAGGCAGCAGATGGATCTTTATTCCCGCTTCAATAAGCCGCGTGATCATGGCGTTGTTATTACGCAGTGCCGCAGTTTTCAGAGGGCTGACGAGCAGCACAGTGGCATGATGCCGCTTCATAACATCAACCAACGACTCATCGTTGTGATATACCGTCACTTCAGCCAGTCGCTTTCCAACCATATCCGTCGCGTCGGAAATAAATCCGGAAATAACATAAGGCGAGTCTATCTGCGTGTTGATGCTTTTCGCAAGAGCCGCTCCTCCCTCACGGACACCATAGATGAACACCCGTGTATGACGCCTGCTTCTTGTCGTCGCGTCATAGATTGTCTTCACCCAGATTCTGAGCGTCCACATAAGGGCTGTCGCCAGAAGAGCCGTCACAATGAAATCGGAAATCCTCAGCGGGACAAGCCATTCGTTAAGGTTGAAAAGCCGCTGGCAGATGATACAGCCGCACATTCCTAAAACAATGGCGAACCCTACCCGACGCAAATCGACAAACGAGGAGTAACGCACAATGCCGGAATATGTATGGAAAACGCGGAATCCTATCAGATAAGGAATAAGATAGACCGCACATTTTGCAAGCAGTTCCCAAAACACTGAAATAGCGTGCTGGACCCCGTGTTGGATCGAATAGACAGCAATTTCAGAGAACAGGATAAAGAAACAGTCAAGCAATAAAATAGTCCAGTATGGTACAGATTGACGTGAGAAATAACGGGTTGCGACTATTTGAAGTGATTTCATTTTTAAAACTAAGAGTTGTTTATTGACAGAATAGATTGGATAGAGAACAGTGCGTTTTTATAATCAAAAGCAGAGGTCACCCGCGATGCCTGAGTTCTGCAAGATTTTTTCCGTCGCGGACACTTACGCCGTCAAGAATCGGTATATGACCCTTGTGATGAATGTCGGATCCGCAACAATAATACATCCCATCATTCAACAGATGGCGGGCCTTGACCTTAGCCATAGGCCCGTAATGGCCTTTAAGCGACATCAGATTCAACTGGAAGCGGACTCCCTGGGAATGAAGAGTCCGGTAATCATCCTCAGTCATGTAACGGTAACGTTCCGGATGTGCGAGAAGAGGAGTAAGCCCTACCGAACGCAACGAAAAAAGCAGGTCGGAAAGCCCTGAAGGCGGGTTATAGAATGAGGTTTCTACAAGAAGCATATCCGAGTTTCGTCCGATCGGCAAAAAATCGGAATTTTTCAGACGTTCCGCAAAAAGGGCATCAAGCATATTTTCCGAGGCAAGATGCAGCCTGACAGAACCCTCGTACGCGTCCGTCAGTTCTTTGAAAACCGACTTCAGAGCGGTTGTTGTGTTAGGCATATCCTCCATTATGTGAGGTGTAAGCCAGATTTCACGGACTCCCCTGCGCTCCATTGACGAAAGAATCTCCAACGACTCTGAAAGAGTGCGGACTCCGTCATCGACACCCGGCAAAAGATGGGAATGCCAGTCAACCTCACCCTCAAGAACATAGGCATGATCCGTCGGAGCGAGCATATTTTTAATTGATGACAACAATCCCATTTTTCAGTCAGGTATCAGTTTGATGTTTAAATTATTACATATGTACCATAACGCCGCATAGGCGAAACCGGGAAATCAGACAACTTCCGCAGCCGTCATTTACAGACGGACAAACCGTCATCAGCTTTCCGAAGTGTAATGGCTGTAGTTTCCATAACCGTAGCCGTAACCATAGCCATATTTGTAACCATAGCGGGCACCTTCTGCAACTGTAGCGTTAAGAACCAGGCCCATATTGTGGTACTTCTTTTCCTCATAAAGCCGATCAAGTTCAGGCAGCATCGAACGCTCCAACAAGCCGGCTCTGACAACGAAGACCGTACGGTCGACTACCGTATTGATAATCTGGGCGTCAGCCATCATCTCTACCGGCGGACAGTCAATGAAAACATAGTCGAATTCCGATCTCAAAGAAGCAATCAGCTCCGCAAAACGGCGCGATTCGAGAAGCTCGGTTGGATTCGGAGGCAATGTTCCGACCGGAAGCACTGACAGCCCCTTGGCTATAGAGTCGCTGACAATTACGTCATTCACGTCATCTACCTCTCCGACAAGATAGTTGCTCAGTCCTCGCGATGGCAATGACACATAGGCTGAAGTTGACGCACGGCGCATATCGCAGTCTATCACAAGCACACGCTTGCCATTGATTGCGAAGCTGACACCGAGGTTCATCGCGATAAAAGTCTTGCCCGACCCCGGATTGAACGAAGTGACCATTATCACCTTGCATCCGGCATCGTTTGCCGACATAAAACTCAGGTTTGTACGGAGAACCCTGAATGCCTCGTTAATGACATCACGACGCCCTGTCTTAACGACGATGCGGCTTTCATTGGACTCCCCTTTCTTTGCCTTCTGCGAGGGAATCTCGCCAAGGAACGGCAACGAAAGATTATCGACATCGCCGCGACCGCGGACTTTCGTATTCATAGACTCAAGCAGATACGTAACCCCGAACGGAATGACAAGCCCTATAACGAAAGCCATCATGAGAATCTTGTTTCTGACAGGCGACGAAGGCGCGTTTGATCCGCCCGGACGATTAATGATCTGAGTATTATATGCGGTAAACGCCTGCGACAGTTCATTCTCTTCACGTTTCTGAAGGAGAAAGAGATACAGCGATTCCTTGACTTTCTGCTGACGCTCCATCGAGAGAAGGTCTTTGGCCTGGTTCGGACTGGCTGCAATCTTTTCAGTCGCGCGGCTTTTGCTTCCCTGCAGGTCGCGGATCTGGTTTTCAAGAGCAGTGATCTGGTGGTCGGTCGAAGCAATTATCGCGCTGCGCAATCCGGCAAGTTCACTGTCGAGATCCATAACCATCGGATGCGACTCCGACGAGTTGTTGACAAACTGGTTTCGTTTGAGGACAAGCTCATTATATTCCGCGATCTGCGATTCTATCGTAGAATTGCCGACTCCGGAATTAACCGGAAGCACGCGGTTTTTATTCACCTCGCTGCCAAGATATGAACGCATATAGCGCGCCATCTGCAACTGGCTTCCAAGATTGAGGATAGCGCCGGCAGTTTCCTGATTTTCTGTCATATACATGCTGGCGGCTTGCTGCACATTCGGAATAAGATGCTCGCTCTGATACGACGAGATGTCGCGGTCGACAGTCCCCAGCTCCGTCTCTATGACTCCGAGACGTTCGTTTATAAAGTTCGAAGTACCGATAGCTACCTGATTGCGGTCTTCGATCCATTTTTCGTTGTAGACCGTAATGATAGCATTTATCAGATCTTCCGCACGCTGAGCCGACTGGTCATTGACCGTGATATTGATAGTATTTCCCTTGTCGCTTTTGAGGGCGGCATTGAGTTTGCCTGAAAACTCCCCTACTGCCGCTTTTATAGGGCTGCATGTGACATTGACGGAATAAGTCGTGCCAGGCACATAATACGGTGTTGTCTGAACCTCTACGGCACCTCCCGTAGTGGGCGTTGCCTGGCCGAGTCTGACAGGAGTCTTTGAGGTCGGCTCTTCGGAAACGCCGTTGAAACTCACCTCTGACAGGGTGTAGGTTCCGTTTTTGTCGACATCAACCTTAACCGAAGCGCTTCCGGTTTCTGTGAGTGTCGGAAAATTGACAACGATCGGAAGAGTGGTCCCATAGATGATTTCTTTTCTGAACCGGCCGTCAACTGTATAGTATTTATTAAGATTGAGACGCTTGACTGCCTCCTCCATCACATCAGGCGACTGAAGTTTGTTGATTTCGTCAGCGATATTGGACTGCGACTTGAAAAGTCCCATATTCGCGAAACCGTCGAGTTCCGAAGAGACCGAACTCCCTTTTGCCTCGCTTTTGATGACAATTGAAGCCGTGCGGGTATATATCGGCGCGGTCCTCATC
>JAIDXA010000170.1 GCA_029058705.1 Paramuribaculum sp.
GAGCAGATAAACCTCGACATAAACCACCGCTCGCTCCGTTGCGAAAACCTCATGCGCGGCAAAGCCAATACTGTGTGCCGCAGGGGGGCCGAAAAGGACGACACGATCCCTTATTGACCCTTCCTCCGCCCTATTCCGCAACAGCATCGGCGTTCAATATAACCACATGATAAAATTGTTAATTTATTTTAAGAACCACTGACAACGAACACTACGTTTGATTTATTGTGCAAAGTTTATTACATTTGCACTTGAGATCATGAAAAAACTAATCGACATAGTATTATTGTTTTTTGCCAGCGTCCCCTTGACAATGGCCGGACGCCCCATTGCCGCCATCCAGCCCTCGTCAGTTCAAATCGACGCCCCAAGGATCTCCGTCAGCCAAAATTCGGTTACAATCACAACATCAACCGACAACGCCACGCAGACATTCGAAGTCTACTCAATGACAGGGCAGCTTGTAAAAAGAATCACAACCACAGACCGCAGCGCAACTTTTGAACTTCCACGCGGATGTTACATTGTCAGATGCGGGCGGTGGTCAAAAAAAATTATAATCAACTAACTTTCATCCCCATATACACAACACAATCGGGAGCTAAACAGAGCCGGACCGGCTTTTAGCTCCCGATTCCATGTCAATCCGGCTCCATTATCCATCCCCTCCATACAGCTCAATAAAACACAAGCCGGCCCGACTGCTTGACTGCAACCGAACCGGGCTATTATAATAATTCAGCTGATGAATCAGAGTTTCGAGGCGATCTCCTTGAATTTATCAAGGCTTACTGTTTCTTCAGCAAGCGCGACAGCCTCTTTGAGCGCATTGAATGTCTTGACTTCGCCGACCTGCTCCTGAATACGTCCGATATAATTCTTGTCAGCAAGTATATTTTCAGCATACTTGGTGATAGTCTCGTCATCCATATTCGTCATGCCATACTGAGCGAACTGACGGGCTGCAAGCCCCTTGGCGAACTCCAGAAGGTCATCTTTCTCAACCTTGACATCAAGCTTCGCAACAATCTTGTCGAGAATAAGCTGCCACTTGAGATCCGATTCCATACGCTGGTAAGATTCTTCAACATTTTCTTCATTGAGATCTTCATTGCGCATGATGAGCCATTTCTTCAGAAGCTCAGCCGGGAGTTCCATATTGCCATATTTCTCCATATAGACCTTGCGGGCTTCCCAACGGAAAATCATATCGCTGTTGCCGGAAAGTTCGCCTTCGATAAGCTCCTTGACCGCATTGCGATATTCCTCTTCATTATGAACCTTATCCTTGCCGAACACGTTGGTGTAGAATTCCTCGCCGGGTTCAGCCGGTTTGACAACGATAATTTCAGAAATCGCCATTTCGAAATCGCCCTGAATTTCAGCTACACGTTCTTTATCGATATTGAACATCGACGAAAGCTCAGTCACGTTATCGCCAGTTGCCTTGCGGGGATTGAAAACGACTTTATCGCCAACTTTCTTGCCTTCAAATTTCGCAGCTTCATCTTTATCTGCAAAATACATGGGAGCAAGAATGCCGCTGACAACCTGAATTGCGCCATCGCCTTCCTTGATCGATCCGTTTTCATCAAGCTGCATGATCGAACCTTTCACGAGAGCATCTTTTTCAAACTCTTCGCCCGGCACCTGAGCGCCAAAACGCTTGCGGAAAGCAGCATCCTGCTCATCAATCATAGCGTCAGTCACCTCGATGTTGTAGTAAGGAACAGTGATGTTCTTGTCAACTTCAACATCAAGCTCCGGAGCCACTGCAAGGTCATATTCAAAAGTAAACTCCTTCTGGTTTTTAAGATCAAGTTCCTTGACCTCTACAGGAAGAGGCTGACCGAGAACATTGAGTTTATTGTCGCGGATGTAATTCATCACCGCTTCATAGACCACTTGATTGATGACATCGCTTGTCACCTGCTTGCCGAAACGGCGCTCGAGATCCTTAATGCTTATATGACCCTTACGGAAACCAGGAATCTGATGGGTGCGACCGATTTTCTTGAGATCTTCGGTAACTTTTGCCTTGTAATCGCTTTCTTCAACAGCCACTGTGAGACGAAGGCTCACTGAGTCGATGTTTGTGCTGGTTATGTTCATGATTGTTAATGATGATATTAAATAACTTTCCGATTGTATTTAAAGACCAGCTCCCCGCCCCATCCGAAACACACCAGCCATCGGCATGACGAAAACAGCTGAGAAACTCAGTCCAATTTTTCAAAGTGCAAAATTAACACATTCCGATGGATTCCGCAAATAATATTTTCCAGACACCATGGATTGACACCCATCATCCGCTTACGCAGGGCTCACGGAAGTTGCGTGATAGACCATTTTTTTGTATCTTCGCAGAAAAAACAAATCAACGCTTACAAATGTCAGACAACTCACTGCTCGGACGCCTTGAAGGGCTTGATTCCAGGTTTGAAGAAGTCAGCACCCTGATAACCGACCCTTCGGTAATAGCCGACATGCCCCGCTACGTCAGACTGACTAAAGACTACAAGGATCTCTAACGCCTCCTGACAGTCACCAACCGCTACCGATCGAGACTGGCCAGCGCCTCTGACG
>JAIDXA010000171.1:0-9552 GCA_029058705.1 Paramuribaculum sp.
TCCCTCTTCCACTCGTAAAAACACCTCATAAAATCCTCTCAATTAATCCCACAACTAAATTTAAACAGTTTCTTAGACCCCGTTCCCCAATATTAGTTAACGCTGGGGAATGGGGTCTTAACGGAATTCCGGACTGGAAACAGAAGGCATTTTCCACACAGACAAAACGTCGCACCCGGAATCGTTGCGACATATTCCACAACATCCCCAAGGTTTGGAAACAACCGATTTCTATTGTAATTTTGCATCCGGTTGAGACCGACAGTCACAGCGGGCCACCACACAATGCGAATGCAGTCTGCCGCATTTGTTCCCGCTTTTTGATGATTCCCGAATAATCCGTAATGAAACCAACCACAAAAAAACTCATCTTTATTGCGGGCATATCCGTCATTATAATAATTTCAGCGATCATCGCAATCCATCGCATAGTCGCTGCCAATTCCCAAGGACGAACATTCGATTCGGCCTGCGAAACACCGCACAACTCCGTCGGGCTCCTTCTGGCGACTTCGCCACGTACTGCCGACGGTTCAAGAAATCTTCATTTCGACTCCCGGATCGAAGCTGCCGCCCTGCTTTTCAAAGCCGGTAAAATCGACTGGATAATTGCCAGCGGAGGCGATTATCGTGCCAAAGTTGAAAACGGAGCCGACGAACCACAGGCAATACGCGACTCCCTCGTGGCCCGGGGAGTACCGGCCGAACGCATCCTGCCTGACTACGAAGGAACACGAACCCTAAACTCCATTGTCAAAGCAAAAGATGTCTTCGGTCTCGACTCTGTGACAATAATCTCCCAAAAGTTCCACAACGAACGCGCCATCTACCTGGCAGACCGCGCGGGGATGCACGCAATCGGCTTTAACGCCGCCCCGGCCCCTGTTTTTCCGAATAGGCTAAGAAACGAACTGCGCGAATATCCGGCCCGCGTCAAAATGTTCATTGACATAATCACACATAAAAAAGCAGATGTCAAAACCGGTTCAATCCAGATTCCGACAGACCAAGCCATCAACCTTTCAGATGAATAAGAAACTTTCCGGAAAACGAAATCGTCCGGCGCAGATATCGCCACAACAATACATGCGCGAAAAAGCCCGCACTCTTCCAATTGACAAATGCCTGATCAATACCGACTGGAAAGAGTGTAGACAGGCCAGAATAATTGTCAGCCGAATGCGTCCGGGAGGCAATCTTGTCACAGCCGGCTTTACAGTCGACACCCTCTGCCGAGGTGTCACCGAAGCCGAATGCAAAACAAGCATTACTCCCGACGACTTCGCCCGCCACATTGCCGCATCCGGCTTCGCGTACGTTGAAACCTCCTACAATGAAATCCACAACCTCATCTACGGTGCAATCGAATTTGCCCGCGAAGCCGGCCTGAATCCGGCAGCTGGATTCGCGCTCGCCCGGTTTGCTCTCGAAGAGGACTCCGACAGAATCCCATTCATCGAACATGAATTCGGAATCAACGGACGCCACACGCTTATCATGCATCCACACGAAAACAACGATGCCATTCTAAAAAAACTGCGCTACCATCTCGGCGACAACTTCGATTCAATCACCCCCCCGCTGCCGGACGAATCAGATCCCACCAATGATGAATCGCAGCGTTACCCGTCCGAACCATACAGATATTCGCCTCCCCCCTATCCGAAACGCATCAACGTCACCAACCGCTTTATTTCCGACATTCTGTTGCGCAAAGGAAACTACACCGGACTTTCCGACAGGACCATAAGCCGAATCCTGTCGGTCAATCCCTCCGAACTCGCTTCAGACATAGCCGGCATAATCCTGTTCGAGATCGGACGGACCCGCACCGAAATCGAACAATCCATCCTCGACGACACCGACGAAGCAACACTAATACACTCTCTGCTGATTCTTTCCCAGATCGAATGTCCGGAAGCGCTCGACTCAATTCTGGAAATTATGCGCCAAAGCAACAGCTTCCTCGAATTTCATCTGGCCGACTCAGCCTTTTTGCTCATCCACGCCCTATGCGCCGCCGCCAAATCCGATCCTTCTCCGATTGAAAAATTCCTTTATGAACCCGGACGTCTGTCTCATCAGCGCGACCTTGCCCTCAAAGCGCTTGTCATGATCTCGCAAGCCGTCCCGCGCCGACGCAGGAAAATCATCGGAATATTCCGGCGTCTGACTGAATCACTCCCCGACCGGCTGCCGCAGACCGACGGCTGCGACGCTGACTTCGCCGGATATCTCATCAACTCCATCATCAGACTACACGCCTGCGAACTTCTTCCGCAAGTAAAAAAACTGTTCGCTACCGGCCTGGTCAACCGCGCCATCTGTGGCTCCCCGGAAAGCGTTGCCGCGAAATTGGACACCACGCAGAAACAGACAGACAAAACCGCCTCAAAACCCACACCCCCGGACATACGCGACTTCAACCACAAGCTGAAACAGCTTCGCTAACAAAAAACAACAATCAGCAACAAATCCCAACCACTTTTACCACTATTCACCAAAAAACCTGTCAAAATTCCATTATTTTAGTTATCTTTGCGCCGTTATCACAATTTGCTTCACAAAAGACATCCACGTATTCCAATCCGACAGGACAATTATAAATCAACAGAATCAAACAGTTCAGCAATGAAAAAAACTCTACTTCTTACAGCTTTCGGGATTTTGCTGACCGCCATTCCGGTCTTTGCAGAATATCGTAGCGTAACAGTCCGCTTCAACGACAACTCAACACTGTCGCTCAATCTAAACGATGAGTTGACAGTTCGTTTCAACGACCTTGAAATGACAATACAGAGCCCAGATCTCGACAAGACTGTCATTTTGAGAAAAGAAAACATAGCGGCATTCGAACATTCGACAACAGCATCCATTACAGAGCCAGGCAACGATCTGTCATCGCCGATATTTTCCGATGGATCAATCCATTTCTCCGGATTGAAATCCGGCAGCGCCATACGCGTATTCGACACCTCCGGACGACTCTTGAGAGAAGCCGCAGCATCAGGTGAATTCTCCATGCCGGTATCCGGATTTGGATCAGGCACATTCGTCATAACTGTCAACAACACCACTTCTTTTAAAATTGCCATCCGATAACAATGAAAAAAAACATCATACTGACAGCCATTCTGACCGCATGTGCAGGACTGACCAATGCCGCGGTTACAACAAGTCCGGGCGACAGAATAGACGCCTACACCTCCGACAACAGCTTCTCGTCAATTCTTGTCGATGACATACGCTCCATCTCATATAAAGGCAACGCCGTCAGCGGCTACACCCACGTCTGCATCAAATTAGCCGACGGAACATCGATGGAACTGCCCATCAACAGCATCCAGCAGCTGCTCTACCGACACGTCGACGCCACCCCCTATGAAATCAAAGTCATCGACAGCGACAACGCCTCGTTCCGGATGCTCTACAACCACAACAAACCGGACGACGTCGATCCAATCGATCCGACAAAGCCCTACGGCTGGAGAGGCGGAAAAGCAGGAGACCCGGTGTTTTTCATTCCAAATCCCGCCAAAGGATACAGTTGCGACTACACCATAACCGGAGCATACTCAGGGAAAAACTATCTTGACGTACTCGGCTTTGTCTCATTCGTCAACGCCAACTTCACGGCTCAGTTCGGGATCGGACTCGACTGCCTGATGTACACAATGCCATTCGAACCCACCGTCATGACAATGAGGGCGGTCGAACGCACCGATTATGAAGGCATGACTGTCCTCGGGACTTACCATGGCGGCAGAATTTCATCCGGCACCGGCCACTACCGCTCCGGATCCTCTGACGAACTCACCTACACCTTAAAGGCAAACACCACCTTTGAATTTCAATCTGACGAGTCTGAACCCATATCACTGATCGACCGCTTCACCTATGATGAAGAAAAATCATTCATTGAGAATATCCCCGACGCTGATGACCAGAACGTCAGCCCGGATTATCTGAAAGTGAAATGGGGAATAACAGGCCAGTTCACGCCGGAAGGGGTTCTGTTCCTGCGTGCGCGCTACATACCGAACAACACTCCTGAAAACGCCCGCTATTACTTCGCATTATCGACACCCTCGACATTTGCTGTCGCTGACGGCGACGAATTCGGAATGCGATCGATATTACAGATCAATCCCGAAAACAGCGATCCTCTTTTTTATCTCATCGAATCCTATGGATCCTCTTACAAAAAAGTGGATGTAGAGTTTACAGCCGGCAACTCCGTTACGGAAACATCGGAAGCCTACATATCATACGACGGATCAAGACAGATCAAATTCATCAACGCAGAAGGATCAGACCCGAAAATGATACTGAAAGGTCTCGAAGCCGGCAGCTTCACTTACTCCGGGGCCTCATCATACCCTCAACTCTCACTCGACGGATTCGGAACAGCAACCTTCGGAGACAAAACATATGAATACACATATTCAAACGGCACCATCACCCTGATACGTCCGGAAGGCAACCTCGAGCTTGTCATCAACATGTCCGACATGACATATATGGAAAAAACCGATGAAAAATGGCAAGGGGCAAAAATCTTCTCGACAACAAACGCCATCGGCTCATATCAGGGAGAACCTGAAACCGCCAACGCCTCAATCACCCTATGTCTCGATCAGGACTACAACGGAGCGGAAAAAGCCGGATCGGCCACTGTGAAGGTAGCTGTTTCCCGCTCTGACTACTACATGCCTCTGGAAATCGTTGGATCAGTCGGAACATATGACTATGACGCAGTGGCACGCACAATAACCGTCACAAACATCGCCATGTACACCTGGAACGGATCTGAGTGGAAATACGGACGCTTCAACCTGACATTCCACATTGCCGACGACATGAAGTCAGTATGGCTCGGAACCGAGTCTATCGGCGAAAAGCTCTGGGGGCTGAAGAAAGACGGCAGCTACATAGTAGCAGGCGAACAATGCATCCTTTATGCCGAAGGGGATGAAGGCGACGAAGAGAACAACAACCCGGCCGATGCAATCACGGGCATCTATAATGGCCAAGCTCCCGGATCCTACATGGGAATGATGGATCTCCAAAGCGACGTAACCCTCACCGTCGACGAAGACAAAGCCACCATCCGGATCGTAGCCATGAATTCCGACATCATAAACAGCACCGTCGACTATGAATTCGCCGACAACCTCCTGACGCTAAAAGACGTCACCGTTGGAAACGGCGACAAATTCTCCGGAATCAACATCCTGCAGGATCTGCAGTTCACATTGACCGACAACAGCTTCATTGCTTCCGGCGAAGTCTACGGCACTTCAGCCGCCACCTGCGGAATAATGATCAATCTCGACGAGGTTGTCCTTTCCAAATAACCTCATCGACCGAAAACACCATTGACCCGACCAGGGACTGTGCATTGGACACAGTCCCTGGTCTTTTTCATTTTTTTTCAGGAAAATAGTAGTTCACCGCCATTTTTTTTGTAAGTTTGTAAAGTCCAAAACAATCCGGGCCACGGTTCAGTCACGACCGTCGGCCAGGCCGGACGGCCATGAAGAATATAATCCGCTGTCTGGCGGACATCGTCAAACCGCAATCAATCATTAATGAACTCTTAAAACATATCATTTCCATGAAAGAAAAAATCCAGCAGGTATTTGCCGAACGTTTCGGCGAGAAAGGAATCCTTTTTGTTGCTCCCGGCCGCTTCAACCTCATCGGCGAACACACTGACTACAACGGAGGATTTGTTTTCCCCGGCGCCATCGACAAATTCATCATGGCGGAAATACGTCCCAACGGACTCGACGTGGTCCGCGTCTATTCAATCGACATCGACGAAGAAGTCGCCTTCGGACTCCGCGAAGAAGACGCCCCGACCCAGCAGTGGGCACGCTATATTTTCGGTGTGTGCCGCGAATTCATCAAACGTGGCGGACAGGTGAAAGGCTTCGACGCCGTTTTCGCCGGCAACGTGCCCCTTGGTGCAGGACTTTCCTCCTCCGCAGCACTTGAAAGCTGCTTCGCAAACGCCATCAACGAACTGTTCAACGACAACAAATTCCCTAAAATGGAGCTTGCACGCATCGGCCAATCGACAGAACACAACTATTGCGGCGTCAACTGCGGCATCATGGATCAGTTCGCATCGGTCCACGGCAAAAAAGACAACCTGATGCGGCTTGACTGCCGCTCGGGCGAATTCGAATACTTCCCATTCAAGCTCAACGGCTACCGTCTGGTTCTCGTTGACTCACGCGTCAAACACGAACTCGTCGACTCCCCCTACAACAAACGCCGTGAATCGTGCGAGCGCGTTGCCGCAACCCTCGGAGTCGAGACTCTCCGCGATGCCGATATGGTAATGCTCGACGCCGCCAAAGACAAAATCTCCGAAGAAGACTACAAACGCGCCAAATATGTCATCGAGGAAAAACAGCGCGTCCTTGATGTTTGCGACGCCCTGAACCGCGGCGACTATGACACAGTCGGAAAATGCATGTACGGAACCCATGAAGGAATGTCACGCCTCTATGAAGTTTCATGCGAGGAACTCGACTTCCTCAACGACGTGGCCAAAGAATGCGGCGTTACCGGATCGCGCATCATGGGAGGCGGATTCGGCGGCTGCACCGTAAACCTCGTCAAGGACGATCTCTATGACAACTTCATAACGACAGTCAAAACCCGCTTCAATGAAAAATACGGCCATGAGCCGATGATATATCCGGTCATCGTCAGCGACGGCGCCCGCCGCTATGAAGACCAATGATCCTGTAAAAAAAATCATGCGGTGAAAGCCGCCACATCCGATCGTCACGACGAAAAGGTGTGGCGGCTTTCTTTTTCGATTAACCGGTTCCAAAATTTGCATAATTATAAATTCTGATTTACTTTTGCAGTAGTTAAACTTGAAACCGGATATAATTCCCAATAACGAACAAACAAACCGAATCTATATGAACAAGCGCCAGGCTCGACTTGCACTGATCGTTAAGATATTGCTCAACAACTCAATAGGAAGCCAGGAAGAGCTAATGGAAATACTCGAGAGAAACGGCTGCATCGTAACCCAGGCAACACTCTCGCGCGACCTCAAATCGCTTCGCACCTCAAAAGTGTCCACCGACCTCGGAGGTTACCGCTACGTCATAGCCGCCAATGGAACCGCTGCCGATGAAGTGGCCACCCACGCAATGAACACAGTGCGTCAGGCCGCAATCCTGTCGGTGACCCTTTCCGGATCGCTCGTCATCATAAAAACCCGCAACGGATATGCCGGAGGCGTGGCCTATGACATTGACGAGATCCAGTCGCCATATCTTCTCGGAACCATTGCCGGAGCCGACACAGTCTTTGTCGCGCTTGGCAGCGACGCCCCCCTTGAGGAAGTCTATAATCTACTTTCAGACATCCTTCCCGCCTCGGTAATGGAAAATGGCCGTCATTTCTTCTTTCCCGAAAATTAACCTTATAAAAAACAAATATGATACGTGCCGGAATCACCGGAGGAACAACACGAGTTGCCGGTGAAATCATCAAGCTCCTGATAAACCATCCAGATGTCGAACTGATGTGGGTGACCGACCCCGATGTCGAAGGAGCCCGTCTTTCAGAAATCCACAAAGGCCTCCGTGGTGAAACCTACCTGTCGTTCTCAGCCAGACCGACCGACAGAACCGATGTGATATTCCTGTGTTTCGAAGAACCCGGTCAGGCGAAAGAATTTGTTGACGCAAATGATATCGGTCCCGAGGTCAGACTGATCGACCTGTCGGGCGACTATCTGCCCGACACGACGTTTGCCGATGGCGAC
This sequence comes from Paramuribaculum sp., assembly GCA_029058705.1. Lineage (GTDB taxonomy): Bacteria > Bacteroidota > Bacteroidia > Bacteroidales > Muribaculaceae > Paramuribaculum. The sequence continues at coordinate 7,802 of JAIDXA010000171.1, forward strand.
GAATGGATCTTCGGACTTCCGGAACTTTGCCGCAAGCCTCTTGTCAGAGGTGCTACGAAAACAGCGTTGCCGCTTCCTCTGACGTCTGCAGTTCTGCTTGCGCTTACCCCGCTGGCCAAGGAACAATGGCTCACCTCCGACATAGACATCACCGCAGTCATCGCTGAAGAAAACGCAGAACCAGGCGAGACGCTTGCCCTGATAGATCTCGAGCAAGCCGACGACATTGCACGTGCCGTCCGCTCGCTGCAACCGGACTTCACCGCCGACCGGATGATGTTCGTAGTCGTCAACGGCGGATGGTCACAGGGAATATCGGTGGCCATACACTTCATCACCGACCACACGGAAGAAGAAGCAATCCGCGCGTTCTCGGAATACTACAACGACCACAACTTCGTTTTCCTGTCAGAATCGCTTCCCAACCTGACCGAAGTGGTCGGAACAAACAAATGCATCATCAACGTCCAGAAAGTCGAAAAACGCCTTGTCATCACTGCCGTCATCGACGACCTCGTCAAAGGATCATCGGCAATGGCCGTACATGACATGAATCTGCTTTTCGGCCTGCAGGAACGGGTTGGCCTCATGCTCAAGACCCAGGCATAGCCTGACATCGGCCCGGATTCTCCGGATTCACATAATTTAATCACTTTTAGCCATAGGACCGGCGTCATTTCGGCCACTGCTTTGTTTGTAACGATGAACCGAAAATGGCAGCAACCAGGCGAAGGAATCCTCCGCCAACGGCCACATCTCTCTGGCTCCGGATTCGGATAGTGATTATTAGAGGCCGGAGTCCTCATAAATAAATAGTTGAAACGGCAGGAATGGAGCCCTCTCCGATGGCGGGAGCTCCATTCTTTGTTGTAATACCGAGATGAAATTGACCGGATTTGAAAAACTTTATAAAAAAAATTGCCATTAATTCAGAATTAACTGCTATCTTTGCAGAAACAATACAATAACAACCTACTGCTTAACTATTTAATTTATCACTTTAATTTTAATTACTCAAATTCCCATTAAAACCCGGTGAAATTCGAAAACGTAAAAACAATCCGTTCGCATTTTCAACGGCCATTTATAACCAGGACAACAGAACGTTTTACTCTTTTTTTAAGTTATTATTCCATCAGGTAGCCCGTTTCAAGACGCTACCTTGTCCCGGATGACAGATGCCGGGAATCCATGGCCGAGAGGCCTCAACGTTATTTTTAAAATTTTCAACCTACCAAAAACACCCCATCCCCGTTCACTTGATTATGGATTCAAACGAAAAGAAAAGCAAGCGCCCGCGAATCGGACAGATCCGCACCGCAACACCTGAAACAGACATCACTCAGTCACACTCCTCAGAAAACGGAGAGGAACGTCCTCAGCGCCAATATCGTCAGGACTACCACAACAGCTATCAGAGCCGAAACAACTACAGCGGACCGGGACAGCGCCCCTACGGACAACGCTCCTATAATCCGAACTACAACCGCGACTCATACCAGTCGCGCCCACGCTACAACTCTCCCGACGCCGACGTTTCCCAGACAACAGACGTTGATTCCGTTCCGTCCCCATCGGCCGAAGGCGGCGACACATATCGCCACCAAAACTCCTACAATCAGGGATATCGCCGCAACAATCAGGGCTACAACAGCTACAACAACCGCCAGGGAGGCTACAACAACCGACAGGGAGGCTACAACAGCCCCAACCGTCACGGCGGCTACAACAACCGTCAGGGAGGTTACAAC
>JAIDXA010000171.1:9562-11291 GCA_029058705.1 Paramuribaculum sp.
TCTTATCGACTGCTTCTTCATATTTGTTTTTGTCTGCTACTAAAATCTCCAAGTCAACACCTACTATAACCATCAAAGCTACAACAACCGTCAGGGAGGCTACGGCAACAACCGCCAGGGAGGTTACAACAACAACCGCCAGGGAGGCTACAACAACCCGAACCGGCAGAACAACCGCCAGGGCTATAACAACCAGAACCGCAACATGCGTCAGAACCAGTTCGGCATGCCGCAGGGAGGAAAGAGCTTCGTGCCCCGTCCGAAACGCATCGAATACGAACAGTCGATCCCCTCGCCCGACGAACAGATCCGTCTCAACAAATTTCTGGCAAACGCCGGCATCTGCTCACGCCGCGAGGCCGACGAGTTCATCCAGCAGGGACTGGTCAAGGTCAACGGCGAAGTGGTAAGCGAACTCGGAACAAAAATATCCCATTCCGACACAGTCGAATACAACGACAAGCCCGTAGTGCTTGAAAAGAAATGCTACATTCTCCTCAACAAGCCGAAAGACTGCGTCACCACCTCCGACGATCCCAACGGCCGCATGACCGTCATGGACCTCATCAAAGGCGCATGCGAGGAACGCGTCTACCCCGTAGGGCGTCTTGACCGCAACACAACCGGAGTGCTGCTGCTGACCAACGACGGCGACCTCGCCTCGAAACTCACCCATCCGAAATATGTCAAGAAAAAGATCTATCACGTATGGACCGACAAAGACATAGCCGAAGATGACATGCAGCGCATTGCCGACGGCATCGAACTCGACGACGGCCCAATCCATGCCGATGCAATCAGCTACGCCACCGACACCGACCGCAACCAGGCCGGCATCGAGATCCACTCGGGCCGCAACCGCATTGTACGCCGAATCTTCGAAAGCCTCGGCTATCACGTGACCAAACTCGACCGCGTCTACTTCGCCGGCCTCACCAAAAAGAATCTTCCCCGCGGCCGCTGGCGCTATCTGACCCAGGAAGAAGTCAACTTCCTTAAAATGGGATCGTTCGAATAAATATAAACCAACAGATCAAATTTCTCTTTTCAATGAAACGTACGAAAATCGTCGACATATTCTCGCCCGAACTCGTCGGCAAAGAGGTAAGCGTCATGGGCTGGGTCCGCACCCGCCGCGGCAACAAACATGTCCAGTTCGTGGCACTCAATGACGGATCCACAATCAAAAACATACAGATTGTTTTCGATCTTGAACGTTTTTCCGACGACGAACTCCGCAACATAACGACAGGCTCGAGCCTCCATGTGACCGGACTTCTCGTCGAATCAATGGGAAAAGGCCAGACTGTCGAAATCCAGGCAGAAACCGTCGAAGTGTTCGGCCTGGCCGATCCTGAAAAATATCCCCTTCAGAAAAAAGGCCACACGCTCGAATTTCTTCGCGAAATCGCCCATCTGCGTCCGCGCACAAACACCTTCGGAGCCATTCTCCGCGTGCGTTCGGCGCTTGCCTTCGCCATCCACAAATTCTTCAACGAACGCGGATTTTTCTATCTCCACACCCCTCTGATCACAGCAAGCGACTGCGAGGGTGCCGGAGCTATGTTCCAGGTGACAACGCTTGACCTCAACAACCTTCCCAAAACCGAAGATGGCAAAGTCGACTTCTCGGCCGACTTCTTCGGCAAACCGACCGCACTCACCGTCAGCGGACAGCTCGAAGGCGAACTCGGGGCCACCGCCCTCGGAGCCATCTACACCTTCGGCC
>JAIDXA010000172.1 GCA_029058705.1 Paramuribaculum sp.
TCACTTTTTGAAATTCTTCAGGTCATCAGAAAGAGTCTTTTTGGCGCTTTCAGCCAAGTTTCGGCAGTCGCAATGTGACAATTGCTTCTTCCTCAACTCGCTGAAATCACTCAAAAATCCATCTTTATGCTAACCTGAGTTAAAAGTAAACACACTCTTAGGGGAGGGCTATTGCTTTATCAGGAGAAGGGCGTCGCCAACGTGCAGGCGAGTGTCGCCTTTGGGTACGACATAAGCGCCATCCTTACGCCGGATCATTATGACGAGTGATTTTTCGGGTATTAGCGCGTTTCTGAGGTTTTCTCCGTCGATCAGCATGTCGGCGCTGACTTCCATCTCGCTCATTGAAGAGGCCGCTTTGTCGGGCAGTTCGACACCGGCGAAAGCTGATTCGTGTATAGGGGAGCATAGCCTGAGCCATCGGGCCATGTGGGTGACGGTTGTTCCTTGTATGAGCAGAGAAAGAATGGTGATGAAGAATACGATGTTGAAAATGAAAGGGGCGTGGCCGACGGTTGGAGAGATCAGGGCGTAGGTTGCAAAGATTATGGGAACGGCGCCGCGCAGTCCGACCCACGCGACATATAGTCTGGCCCGGAAAGAGTAGCTGCGGAAGGGAAGGAGAGAGATGAAAACGGCTGCAGGTCGGGCTACAATGATCATGAAAAGACCGAGAGCGATTCCCGGAACAACGACATGGGTCAGTTCGGAAGGATTGACAAGCAATCCGAGTGTCAGGAACATGATTATCTGGACGAGCCATGTGAATCCGCCGAAGAAGGTTGTGATGGTGCGTTTCATCGGGAGTCTGGTGTTTCCCACGACAAGGCCTGAGACGTAGACGGAGAGGTAGCTGTTGCCGCCTGCAAGTTCAGTCAGCGAGAATGAGAAGAATACGCATGCGATCATCAACACGGGATACATGAATTCGTTGTCGGATTTCAACCGGCGCACGAGCCAGACGGCAGCATATCCTGTAATGACTCCGCCGAGGACACCGATGGCGAGCTGTATGACCATCATGGCTGAAGAGGAAAGAACGAGGTCGGACAAGACAATGGAATCGGGTTTTATTCCTGTCAGGCTGATCAGCATTATCACCAGCAGGTAGGCAACAGGGTCGTTTGATCCGCTTTCGAGTTCGAGGGTCTGACGCAGGTTTTCCTTGAGGTCAGTGCGTGCCGAACCGAGGATGGAGAAGACGGACGCGGAGTCGGTCGAGGACATAATCGCGGCAATCAGCATCGATTCGATCCAACCGAAAGCGTGGTCGGGAGCGAACAGATGGAAGAGATAGTAGATGAATGTTCCGGTGAGAAAGGTTGTTATGAGTACGCCGACAGTTGCAAGAGTGATTCCCGGTGCGAGAACGGGCCTGATGTCGCGCAAGCGAGTGCCGGTTCCTCCGGAGAACAGTATGATGCTGAGTGATACCATGCCGATAAACTGAGTTACTTCGGCAGAATCGAAATGTATTCCGAATCCGTCGACGCCGGCGAGCATGCCGACTCCGAGAAACAGGACGAGGACAGGGAGTCCGTAGCGGCTGCCGGTTCGTCCGGCAAAGACACTCAGCAGCAATAGGGCGGCAGATACGAGTACGATGTTGTTAGGTGTCAGTTCCATAATGCGAAGTTGGATTCTACTTATGCAAAGATAGGAATAAGGACGGGATTGACAAAACGGAGTGGAGCAGTCCGGTGGAGCGGTATCGGCGCAAGATGGGAGGGCTGAAATGAAGAAAGACGGTCGGCTGTCCGGTGTGGTTAATAAATATTAACTAATGGGGGGGGGTAAATGATAAGGAATGTTTAATTTTGTAGGGTTTTAAGAAACTGTTTAAATTTACTACGAAAAAAATGTTATAAACCATCCTTGTGGGTTTATTGAGGTCTTTTATGGTTGTTTTCACCGAGTCTCATCGGTCACATAGCCCGCTATGCTCCCTCTTCCACTCGTAAAAACACCTCATAAAATCCTCTCAATCAATCTCACAACTAAATTTAAACAGTTTCTAAGTAAGTCATGAAAATTAACACGCATGAACGTGCATTGGCAAGCCTGAGGGTAATTATCACGACTTACTTATGTTAATTTAAACCGATCCAACAAACCGCAATATCGTGAAAAGCAATGGGAAAATCTTATAGGCTGACAGCATGCAAACGGATAGTAGCAAGGTTATTGGCATTCGTAATTGCCAGTTTCGCCGTGATGACGTCGAATGCCCAAAAGATGTCGGTCGCTTCTTTCGGACCAGACGTGAGTGACCAGACGGCAATGCTTGGGCCGACTATAAAACTTGACCCGAATGGCGAGAAGTGCGCTTTGATCAAGATTGTCACGACAGAGAGGGGCTTCCAGTTCGATACGGGTATGCTTGGAGTGGTTGAGACAGAGGAACAAAATGAGGCGCATCCAGGTGAGATATGGCTATATGTTCCCAACGGGGTGAAGAGAATCAATATCCAGCATTCTCAATTCGGTGTCATCAAGGACTACGATCTGGGACAACGTCTTAAGCAAGGCAGAACTTATGTCATGGAACTTACATCGGACATGGTCTATAATCTTGTGGTCAATTATGACAATGAGAAGAGTCTTGATGTCGATGTTTATCCGGCCAATGCGAAATTCAGACTTAACGGAGTCGAGAAGGAGCTTGACGACAATGGGAAAGCGTCGTTGCAGCTTGCGTTCGGCAAATACCGTTACAGGGTCGAGGCGGATTACTATCACCCGGAAGAATCGGATCTGACGATAGATGACAAAGAGAACCGACAGCGGCTATCGGTGCGACTGAAGCCGGCATTCGGATATCTGAATGTCCAGACGCCGGAATCTGACGGAGGAGAGGTTTATGTCGATGAAAAAAGAGCCGGGTCGATTCCGCTTTCGGAATATCCGCTGAAAAGCGGCGAACATAAGATCACGGTGTATAAAAAATTGTATAAGCCATACACGACGAATATCGTAATGAAGGACAGCGCGGCAGTGGATCTGACGCCTGACTTCGAGCCGAACTATGCTGATTATGATATACAGGTCAGTGGCGATAGTGATGCGCAGATCTTTATAGACGGCGAGTGTGCCGGAGCCGGAAAGTGGAATGGGCGTCTTGAGACGGGACACCATATAGTGGAGGCAAAAAAGAAGAATCACCGGACTGTAAGGGAGGAGCTGGATGTCGAGAGGTATGTCTCCCGGAGGGTGTCGCTTTCCCGGCCAATGCCAATATACGGAACGCTTGAGATCACAACCAGCCCAGGTGGCGCCGAGGTATATATAGACGGTAGCAGCAGGGCTGCGGGAGTAACGGCATATTCGGACAGCCATTTGATTATCGGGCAGCATAGGGTGAAGATTGTGCTTCCGGGACACAAGACAGAAGAGTTTGACGTAGAGATCAAGGAGGGTGAGCCGCAGCGCATCCATAGGGATCTGACGGATATGTGCAACGCAGTCATCTATTCGAAGCCGGTGGCCGACATATGGCTTGACGGAGAGGCGATGGGTCGGACTCCATTGTCTCTGAATCAGGAAGCCGGTGAGAGCCGTGTTGTGATCAAGGCGCGTGGTTATACAACCTATGACAAGCGGGTGAAGCTTGACGGAAACACTAAGGACATGACAATCAAGTTGCGCCGGAATTATACGCAGCCGGATGAGTTCTACATTCAGGGCGGCTACAATTTCAGCGGAATGAAGAGTGTTAATGTCGGACTGGGATTCTATGGCAGAAATGTCAATTTTGAGGGCAATTATATTATCTCACTCGAGAACAGTGAGGAAATCTACTGGAGCAACGGGACTGACATTCCGCTCAAAGCCAGCTATAAACCGGCCAGCGGAAATGTGAAGATGGGCTACGGGATACGTCTGAACAGGCGTATGCGTCTGACACCTCAGGCCGGAGTTGCGTTTCTGACACTTAAGGAAACGTTTGAGGATGATGGCGTTTCGGACGGAATAGCCAACAAGGCGAAAGCCGTCAGTCTTGACTTGGGACTCAGGTTGAGTGTGGCGGTGGCTTCGTGTGTGGGAATTTCTGTGACGCCGGAATATCTTGTCGGTGCAGGCAAATCGGACGGATTCAAGGCGCTTTCGGAGATTTCTCCAAAAATCAAAGGTTATGCCGAAGGATTCAGATGCAATGTGAGTCTTAATTTATTTTTCTGATTAGTCAATATACTCTGATCGATGAAAAAGACGCTATTATATTTTTTTGCATGTCTGTCGCTGACAGTGGCCACAGGGTGCAATGATGAGTTTGACAAGGAGGGCGGATTCAGCCCGTCATTGTCGGCACACTACCTAAGGCCATCGGAACTCAGATTCGAATCGACGACGGCGTCGGCGTTCAGCCGGACATTTACGGTCGAGAGTTTCGAGACACCGTGGCGTTTTTCGGAAGTAGCCGACTGGCTCAGCCTGAGTCCGTCGACGGGGAGCGGGTCAACGTCTGTCACGCTAAGTGTTGAAGAAAACGTAGATGCGGATAACGGCAGGACGGCTATTTTCTATCTGCAGTCGGCCGACCCGGGATGGAATTTTGAAAGAGCAATGTCGGTGACGCAGGGAAAGGCCGAACCGTGGCTCCGGGTCGAGGAGCCGACAATTGTGTTTGGCGGTATGGCCGGAGAACAGACGGTCGGCGTAGTGTCGAACTGCGAGTGGACGGCCACCTGCGGGGAGGAATGGGTCACATTGTCGGCTGATGTCAAATCGGGTCAGCTTACGGTCGGTGTCGGTGTGAACCCGAGCGGCGACTATCGGCAAGCGACGGTTTATTTATCCTATGGCAACGGCCGACAGGCAATTTTAGAAATCAGACAATCGCCAACGGAACTGACAGCGTCGGCTTACAGGCTTGAGTATGAGAACGCGGCCTCGAAATATGACGTCACGATAGATTCGGAGTCGGATTGGAGCAGCCGTGTTTCCGACAGCTGGATCAGTGTCAGCCCAAGCAGCGGCAGGGCAGGTCGCACGCCGGTTGCGATCGAGGTGGCTCCCAATACGTCGGTATCGTCGAGGAGCGGCTATGTGTCGCTGATAGCGGGAGAGGAGGAGCGAATCCAGATCGAAATAGTGCAGAAAGGCATATACATCGAGGCGCCGGAAAGGCTTACGTTTACTTCGGTCGAGGAATCGAGGACGCTATCGTTGCGAAGCAACACGAACTGGAGCATGGCAAGTAAACCGAGCTGGATCACGCTGTCGAAGGAGTCGGGCACAGGCAACAGTGAGATAACGGTCAGCGCAACCGACAATCCGAGTACAGCGCAGCGGACTGGAGAGATCGTATTTGAGCAAAGCGGTCTGTCGATCCAGTGTCGGGTTGAAGTAGTGCAGGCCGGCAAGTCATTTTCGGCATCGGCGGGATTGATTGAGTTCAGTCCCAAGTCGGGGCAGCAGATGTTTGATCTGATTACGGATGCATCGTGGAGTTCGTCGAAGACCGGCAACTGGTTTGACATGACTCCGGTGTCGGGGCACGGAAACGCCACAATCAGAGTCAGTGCGGAGGAAAACCGGACAATGGACGATCGCAACGGACGGATAGACTATGTCTATGGAGACAAGACAGCGACCGTCAATGTCCATCAGCTGGCGCAGTATCTGACAATAGAAGACCGGGCCTTTGAATTCGGATCGACAGGCGGATCGCACCGGATCGAGTTGTCGACAAGCGACGAATGGACAGCCGAGACCGAGGGAGACGCCGCTTGGCTCGGACTTTCGAAGAAATCGGGCAACGGAAACGCGGAGATAGTGGTGACGGCCGACGACAATCCGTCGGTCAACGGGCGCACGTCGGCCGTGGTGATCAGGCCGAAGTATGCCCAGAGTGTAAGGATAGTCATAACGCAGAAGCCTCGTCATCTTTCGGTTTCGAGTCAGAGCATACAGTTTTTTGCGGATGGAGGAACGTCGGGTCCTGTCGCGATTGACACGGACGGGCGTTTCGAGATCAAATCGGATGCATCGTGGTTTACGGTCGACCGAGGAACCGGGAATACGTTTACGGTCACGGCAGCGCAGAACTCCACAGGAGATACACGCACCGGGAAAATAACGATTTCGCTTACGGATCTGAAAGAAGGATCTCTGGCACTTGAGCTGACGGTAATGCAGGCAGCCAAGGGAGGCTCGTTTATCGTCGGCGGTTATCCGGAAGACAGCGACTGGAGCGATGCCGGCCAAGGAAGGCTGACGATAACGATCACGGGTTACACATCGGACAAAAACTGGAACAGTTACGGACGCGGAGCGCTGAAAGTCAAGGCCGTCGGCCGCAGGAACTAAAATAGATTCCTTTAGAATAAGCGATATAGGTTAATTGACTTACTTAGAACAAACGAATCCAATCATATGATAATGATGAGACCAAACAGACTGAAAAAAACGATATTGCTGTTTTCGATATGTATGTCGGCGATCAGCGGGTGTTCGACACAGGACGATTTCATTGACGATGTCAGACAAGAGGAGGAAGCCGGCGTCAGGCATACTTGCAAGATGGTTCTGAATGTTGCCAAGCCGGGTTTTGAAGATGCGGTGGCGCAGAGCCGGGCCGCGTCGGGGTGGTCGGACGGCGACAAGATCTATCTTAGGTTTACGACCGGAGACGGGAGTACGTATGGAGATGCCGTTTACCAGGGCGGATCGTGGACAGTCAGCTATTACGGGGCTCTTGCCACCGGCACTCAGGCGGGGTGTACGGCGGTTTATTTCGATAATGCCGGGCCGGAAACGGGATCGGTAGTGACAGTTACGGAAAATACTGGCGTTTATGAGGACGGCAGTGGTTTGTATGTTTTCGACGGGAGTTCGCTGGCGGTTACGGCTGCCCTCAAGCCGAAGACCGGGCGTATCAGGTTTTCAGGAAATGGCGGCGATGAGATAACAGTCAGTGGAATCTCGCATTATACGTCGTATGATTTTTCAACCGGGAAGTTCGCGACGACTTACGCTCCGATCAAAACGAGTGTGAGCGGCGGTTATACGCCCTATATCTACGGGGAGTTTTCGGATCCGGATTTTCCGAGACTCAACATAATAACGGCGACATCGGGATTCACGCGGTGTCCGCCATCGACAGTTTTCAGGGTCGGGGAGAGCGGATATATGACGATTCCGACTGAAACGTCGCACAACGGGTGGCTTAACTCGGTGGTGTTTAAAGTCAATGATGTTGAGTTTACGATGATCCCTGTCGAGAGGGAGTCGGGCAGTTTCCTTATGTGTGAGACAGAAACGACGAACGCGCTGTATAATGCGGTGATGGGGACATCCAGAGCGAATCCTCAGCAGCCGGTAGCCGGTCTGAGTTCATATTACAGCAGTTTTATGTCAAAGTTGTCGTTGCTTATCGGTCTGACGTTTGACTGTCCGACCACGACGGAGTGGTATTATGCGGCGAAGGGGGGTAACCGGTCGAATGGTTATGAGTATTCAGGCAGTAATATCCTTTCGGAGGTAGGATGGTATGAAGGAAATTCAGGCGGCGCGCTTCATGACGTCAAGCAGCTGCAGCCGAATGAGCTGGGCTTCTATGATATGTCAGGCAATGCCTGTGAGTATGCCAACAACGGAGTCTATTATCTGGGTGGCTATTACAGATCGAACGAAGGCGGATGTGTGGTCAATACCCAATTTCCGAATTCGTCGGGATCATCCGCGTATTGCGGATTGCGTTTTATAATGAGATTGTCAAATCAATAAGTAAGTCATAAAAAACATCAGCTATGAAGAGAATTATCATGATTATTCTTGCCGCCATCATGATGGTGCCGGCGGTTGAAGCGGAAAACAAGCAGCTTCAGAAGGCTCTGAAAAAGGAGTATAAGGCCAAGATGAAAGAGTATAAGAAAGAGAAGTGGACTCTTTTCGGAAGCAGCCGCACACTTGAGGTTGCGTTGCTTCAGCACTATGACAAACTCAACACGCTTGGAGAGGACGCGCAGGAGGTTGTTGGGATCGCATCGCGGTTCAAGTCGAAGAATGTCGGCCATCAGCAGGCGATCAACAATGCATGTGTGACGTATGCCCAGCAGGCCGGCAGCCATCTGAAGGGGCGTGTTGTAAGCGATCTGTCGGCCAACGGAGACGATCCGTCGGCGGAGTTCGATCATTTCTACGGGGCGTATGAGCGTCTGGTAGAGAAGGAGATCAAGGGAGAGATGACGGAATCGTACAGCATAATCCGCTGTGTCGATCCAAAGGCGGGAGAATATGAAATGCAGACGTTTTTCATAGTCAATGAGAGCGCGGCTACCCGCGCACGTATCCGCGCGATGGAGAATGCATTGAAAGAATCAGAGGCCGCCCAGCGTTATGCTCAGAAAGTCAGCGATTTCGTAAAAGAAGGATTTGCAGAGTGATGGGAAAGGTCGCTTTTCTGACAGCATTTTTTCTGTCGGTTGTCGCGGTTCCGGTTTACGGACAGAACTGGGCCGCGATAAAAGCCGACGGGATCTATCTGTGGGGCGAAGGGTGGGGCACCACAGTGGCAGAAGCGGACAAACAGGCCCTGAATGATCTGATCAGCAAGATTTCGCTTCAGGTTACGGGTAGTGTGTCGCATGACGAGCGGGAAACTGTTTCGACTTCGGGAGTAGAGTCCAACAGCACTTTCATATCGAATGTAAGCACGTATTCGGCTGCGACACTTGTGAATACGGAAAAAATCATTATCGAGAACGAGCCTGACGCGCACGTAGGCCGATGGATAAAGCGTTCGGACATAGACAAGATTTTCGAGGGTCGTAAGAACAAGATTTCAGATTATATATCGTCGGCAATCAAGGCAGAGCGGCAAGGCAAGATCGATGTGGCGCTGAAGGATCTCTATTGGGCGTTTGCCCTGACGAAGACACTTCAGAATCCGAATGAATACAGGTATGAGTGCGATGAAGAGGGACCGGTGCTTGCAGTTACGTGGATTCCGCGGCGGATAAACGAAATATTCGAGCAGCTCGAGGCGGAGCCGGCCCGCAGGGATGGCGACGATCTTGAACTTCGGATCACTTATAAGGGAAAGCCGGTCAATTCGGTCGACTATACGTATTTCGACGGCAGGGACTGGAGCAATATCTGTTCGGCAAAAGACGGGCTGGGAGTTCTTGAGCTTGCCCCGGGAAACCGGAATTCATACTATCAGGTGAAATTTGAATATGAATACCGCGGAGAGTCGCATATAGACCGGGAGGTTGAGAGTGTGTTGAATTCGATAGGGAGCATTCCGATGCGAAATGCCTATAAGGCAGTGAAACCGGAACCGGCTGTTGCCGAGAGCCCGAAGGAAACAGCCGGCTCTGATGTGGAGAACTCGTTTGCCTCGATAGCGAAGGAGATCTATGAGATGCCGCCGGCTGTTGACGATGACCTGAAATATCTGGAAGTGCTGAAGAGACTTTCAAAATCGATAGTAGAGAAGCGTTATGAGGCGCCGGAAGGGGTTTTTACGGCAGAAGCCAGAGATATTTACGAGCGTTTGATCAAGTATGGCCGTGCTAAGATTGTCGGGACGCCGACTTATACGTTCTACCGCAACGGCGATAATGTCATGGCGCGAGGTCTTCAGATGTCCTTTTCGTTTAGATCGGGTCTGAGAAAGTCGTTTGTGGAGGAGGTTGTCTTTTCCTTTGACCAGACGGGGCTGATCAATAACATATCGTTCGGTCTGGGGAAGACAGCGGAAGCCGATATCCTCGGGAAGGGAGTTTGGGACGAGAACGCGCGTTTCGCAATAATGAATTTTCTCGAAAATTACCAGACAGCCTACGCTTTGAAACGGCTGGACTATATCTCGTCGGTGTTTGATGATGACGCCGTCATCATAACGGGTAGCGTCAGTCATGTTCCGTCGCGTAAGCTTGGAACAGGCGACGGCCAGGGAATGGTTTTTGCCCATGACATCATCAAGTATAACCGTCACAGCAAGGATTCGTATCTTAGCCATCTGAAAAAGAGTTTCGCAAGTAAAGAGTATATCAATATCCGTTTTGCCAGCAATGATGTGCGGAAGCTTGGCAAGGGCGGGGAGCTGTATGCCATACAGATTTCGCAGGAATATTATTCATCGAACTACGGCGACAAGGGCTATCTTTTTCTGATGGTCGACATTAACGATCCGGAAAAACCTATAATAAAGCTGCGAACATGGCAGCCGGAACGGGATCCGGAGTTCGGACTCTACGGGCCTGAGCATTTCAAATGATTTGATTTTAAAATACGTGGAAACCACACAATTGTTAACGCCGGAGACTGATTGGAAGCCTCCGTCGTTAACAATTCTTTCAGAAGCCGCGACGGCTGTTTCTTCCGAGTGAACTACTGCGAAGTATTCCTTTGATATTCCGCTGAAATGCGTAACTTTGCAGATAAATGAACAAGTCATGAATCATCTATCTCGACTTCTTACGATTATTTTATATATCCTGCTTCCGTGGAATATTTCTTATGGCGGTGTTTTCAACACTTCTAAATCGTTCGATTTATTATGTTTGCCTCAGTATATCGACCATATAAAAGATGACGCACGGTTCGCAGGGCTATGTTCTGATTCCGTCTTTCTCGCCAATATTTCCCAAGTTAATTCAATTTGCAGCGCTTCAAAACTTTGCAATCTTTATTCTGAAATACATGGGGATAAAGATGATATTACAAAATGCCTGTTCACAATTCAGCATTTAGATAGCCTTGCTCGCGATGTCGAATGGGCGAAGGGCATCCTTTCGGTTCAACCTCAACTTTCGTATATCTATCATAAATTGGTTGAACATGGGTATTCAGATTATTGGGAGAATACAATTTATCCAAAATTGAAATCTCATATTGACAATTATAATCTGAATGAGGATTTAAAGAATAATATAGACCAAAGTCTTTCTGAGTTTTTCTTACCTGAATCTCTGCCTGACACTCAATCCAAAATATATATATTGGATATTGAAAATGCTTTTAACCTTTCAGATGAATCATTCTGCTGCACGCCACTTATTCTGAATCCAGAAATAGAAAAACAGTTGAGATTAAATTTTATGAATATTTATATTCACGAAAATTTACATAATCTCCACATTTCTCCCGAACTTATGGAGAAACTTGGCGAACTTGATTGTGATTCATTCTATAGAAGTAAAGAGGATATAGCACAAAAACATGGCGAAGGTAGAAACGAAGCTTTCGTCGTTGCTGCCGAAGTATTCATATCTCATAAGTCAGGGATTAGAGATAGTCAAAATGTTTTTGATGAATTTTCACAATATGTCGACGGCAGTCTGGTATTGGCTCCGATAATATATGTGAATCTATCCAATCGTATTCCTAATGAATCATATAATGATTTTCTTATACGATTGTTTGTCAACGGCATTTTGAGGGCTGGTGCCATAAAGGATAACTACGATAAAGCGATGTCCGCCATTCAATCTGAAATTGCTGAATAAGCGTCTATCACCCCACATAACCCAAACTCTTTCCGACTATGAAGAAACTCGCAATTATACTTTTGACAATATCCTGTATCCAACTGTTATTGTCCTGTTCCAAAAATTTCAATATGGAAAATTGGGAGGGTGCAGTATTTGTATCGCCGACTAATTCCTATCGCGGCAATGATTTTCCAAATGACAGCGCAAGAATAGAGCTGCTCTCCGACAGTGTTTGCATCGTTAAGAATCTTTCCTTTATAGACTTTGCCGATTCATATAAATGGCCGGAGCAATTTACTGGCGAATGGTATTTATATGAATATGAAGACTCCAAGTCTTTGATTATTAGCTATGATAAAAGACAGACCTCATTTGCAGTCATACCATTTGATATAGATATGGATTTCAAACCTCATGGCGTAACCCTGCGCTCTTACGTCGGCGCCCCGGACGATATGGTTTATCACGTTCTAATTGAAGAATCCAATCAACTGAAATAAGCGTCTTTTCGCGCTCCTTATATAGACAACGTCGCTATGCTTCCAAGCATAGAAGAGGCTGTGTCGTAATTAAGGTTTACGGCGCAGCCTCTCTTTTTGCCGGGCTTAGGATTGGATATTTTTCAGGCGA
>JAIDXA010000173.1 GCA_029058705.1 Paramuribaculum sp.
GGATATGATAACTGCTGGCTTGTCGATGATTATGTGAAGGGAGCGCGTAAAACTGTTGCAGTTCTCGAGGCGCCAAAGTCAGGCCGGGTGCTTGAGGTTGCGACAACACAGCCGGCTGTCCAGATTTATACCGGAAACTGGCTTGCCGGCAGTCCGAAGAATCCGGAGGGTCGGTCGTATGACGATTACGACGGCGTTGCGATCGAGTGTCAGGGATTGCCTGACGCGCCAAATCATCCCGATTTTCACACACAGCAGCTCTATCCGGGCGAGGACTACTTCGAACTAATAGAATTCAAGTTTACAACCAAATAAACCAGTCATCAAACGTATGAAACCAACACTTTATGTTCTCGCTGCCGGAATGGGCAGCCGTTACGGCGGCCTGAAGCAGCTTGACTCACTCGGCCCTAACGGCGAGACAATCATGGATTATTCGATCTATGACGCGGTCAAGGCCGGATTCGGAAAGGTAGTTTTTGTTATCCGCAAGGATTTTGAGAATGATTTCCGTGAAAAAATAATTTCGAAATATGAAGGCCATGTGCCGGTCGAGGTGGTTTTCCAGTCGACTGACGCTCTTCCGGAAGGATATGAATGTCCGGCAGACCGCACCAAGCCATGGGGTACGAACCACGCAGTCCTTATGGCTAAAGATGTGATCAAGGAGCCTTTCGCAGTCATCAATGCGGATGACTTCTATGGCCGCAATGCATTCGAGGTCATAGCCAAAGAGCTAAGCCGCGAGCATGACCGAAAGGGTGATTACTGCATGGTGGGTTTCCGTGTCGGCAACACCATGACCGAAAACGGATCAGTTGCCCGCGGTGTCTGCACGACTTCTTCCGAAGGGCTTCTCACGTCTGTTGTTGAACGCACGGCGATCAGCTATGATGAAAACGGCAATATCGTTTTCACTGATGAAAACGGTCAGGTCCAGACTCTCGATCCGAAAACTCCCGTTTCGATGAATCTCTGGGGCTTCACACCCGATTATTTCGAATATAGCGAGCGTGAATTCAAGAACTTCCTCGACCGTGATCTCAATACTCCGAAGGCTGAATTCTTCATCCCCCTATGTATAGATACACTGATAAAGAACGGCGAGGCTACTGTCAAGGTCCTTGATACAGATTCGCGCTGGTTCGGCGTCACTTATGCCGCCGACCGCCCCGGCGTTGTGGAAAAATTCGCTTCGCTCCATAAGGATGGCACATACCCGGAAAAACTGTTTTGAGATATAACAGTTTAACTAATTTTAAAGCGGACGCGCCCAACTTCAGGACGCGTCCGCTGTTTATACCGGTGGATTTGAAAACCGCCAATAAAACAATAACAGAAAGTAAACACACACATGGAAACAATTATCAATTCGAAAGTCCCCCAGTTTAATGTTCCGGCTTTTGTAGCTTCGGAAGGGTTCAAGAACATCGAGACAAAAGACACGCTCGGCCATTGGTCGATATTCTTTTTCTATCCTGCCGATTTTACATTTGTATGCCCGACAGAGCTTGTGGATATGGCTGAGTCATACGAAAAGTTCAAGGCGCTCGGGGCAGAGGTCTACTCTGTCAGCACGGACTCGCAGTTTACCCATAAGGCATGGCATGACGCATCGGAAAGTATCAAGCAGGTCTGTTTCCCTATGCTTGCCGACCGTGACGGAAAGCTCGCAGAGGCTTTCGGGGTGTTGGATCCCCAATCGTTCATGGCCTATCGCGGAACTTTTGTTGTCAATCCGGAAGGCGTCATAAAGATCGCTGAAATCAATGACAACGGAATCGGCCGAAATTCAGAAGAACTTCTCCGAAAGCTCGAAGCCGCTCAGTTTGTTGCCGAACATGGTGATCAGGTTTGTCCGGCCCGTTGGAAATCAGGGCAGAAAACCTTGAAGCCAGGCATTGAACTCGTGGGGAAAATCTGAGAGAGTGTTTGAATTTAAACCGCGTTAACAGTAATACGAATGAACGGCAGAAACTTCAAAATAATCCTGAG
>JAIDXA010000174.1 GCA_029058705.1 Paramuribaculum sp.
ACCTTATCCCCTACGGCAAAGCTGTTATCGCCACTCCCTCAGCGCTGAAAGTCCTCGCTGAAAACCAGCGTCAGCGCGCCCATAAGCTTGCTAAAATCAAAGCTGATGCCGAAGCTCTTGCCGCTTCACTCGAAAACATCAAGCTTACAATCGGAGCGAAAACAAGCTCGACCGGTACAATCTTCGGATCTGTCAACGCCATCCAGATTGCCGAAGCTCTTGAAAAACTCGGCTTCAACATTGACCGCAAAGTCATTTCTGTTAAAGAAACCATCAAGGAAGTCGGTGAATACAACGCAATCCTTAAACTCCACAAGGAAGTTTCAGTTGAAGTTCCTTTCGAAGTTATCAGCGAATAAGACGCTTTTAGCATCATAAAACCTCTGTCGTCCATGAAATCGGTTCATGGACGACATTTTTATATCACCGCGCCCCGACTACTGCCTCAACAATGTCATAACAAGGTGAGAGCCTACGCCTTTACTTATAATCATCAAATACTTATACTTATCAAATGTCGCGCGTAAGAAAGACTGCCTTACATGGGTTGACACATAAAAAATACGCTTTACCGTACTGACAAAGCACAACAAAGCTTTATTTGCAGAAAACACAAGCCAACTTCACCTTCCGGGAATCGGCCAAATCATGTATGCCGCAACGATTCCCGGGAACACGCCTGGATTAATTGAAATCAGAACAATGGCTTAGGCTTTGTTGCCTGAAAATCCTTGAGATAAGTCGGAGTTGAATATGCCAGATCTATAAAATCGCGCGCCGTGTAAGCCCTCTCCGCCAATGCAAGCATATCAGTCGCAAGCGGCACGATTCCGGGCAAAAATGATATACGCTCATCTTTCTCAAACAAAGATTTCGCCTTTTCGCTTCCATTTCCAAACAACACAAGATTGCGCCCGCTTCTGAACTCTCCATAGGATGCGCCATCAAGAATCATCGGCCGAGGACTCAGCAACGCATCAAGAGCGAAATCATAGACAGCTGTATAGACTTCCATCCGACGGGCATCAATCATCGGAACAAGCAACGAATCGGGATCTATGTCGGCCGAACTGAACATGGCGCTTACCGCCATAAGCTCAAGTGTCGAAATGCCTATAAGCGGCACATCAAGGGCATAGGCGAGACCCTTGGCCTCGGACAATCCGATGCGTAATCCGGTATAGCTCCCCGGACCAAGGCTGACAGCGACAGCATCAAGCTTCATGTCATGTTCGCACAAGTGGTCGAGACAATCCTTTACAAAACCGCTCAGAAGAGCGGCATGGTTTCGTCCCTCGAAATTTTCGCGGTGAAAAAGAACCATTCCTTCGGCAGTCACTGCGGCCGAACAGACCTCTGTCGAGGTTTCGATGTTGAGAATTACAGCCATTATGGAAAAAAATTTATGCAAAGTTACGTTTTTCCTCCCTGAATTATGTAAATTTGTGAAATTTTTTTGACTTGATTATGCTTCTATCAATGACCGGATTCGGCAAATCGATTGTCGAACTCACAAATAAGAAAATAATTATAGAGATCAAATCGCTCAACAGCAAGCAACTTGACCTGTCTGTACGAGTCCCCGCGCTTCTAAGAGAAAAGGAGATGGAACTTCGCAACATAATAAGCCGCCGCGTTGAGCGTGGCAAAGTGGAAGTGTCTGTCTTTGTAGAGACCCTCAATGCCGAAGCGTCGATGCAATTCAACATTCCGGCAATGAAAGCCTATAAGGAACAGATCGACAATGTAGCTGCCGAATTGGGTATTCCGACTCCCCCCGACTGGTATACTGTCTTGCTCCGCTTTCCGGAAACGCTAAAAAGCGACACCGCCCAGACGGCTTCGACCGAAGATAATGAAGCCGTTATCAGGGCCGTCAACGAAGCGATCGACGCACTTCTCCAGTATCGGGCTGCCGAAGGAGCCAAACTCGAAGAATTCTTCGCGATAAGAATCGAAAATATCCGCAACCTGCTTGCCCGGATTCCACGCTATGAAAACGAGCGCGTTGAGCACATACGATCGAGAATCATCGACAACCTCTCGCAACTTCCACAGGTTGAATACGACCGTGCGCGTCTTGAACAGGAAATGATTTTCTATATTGAAAAACTTGACATCAACGAAGAGAAGCAGCGCCTGACCCAGCATTTGAACTACTTTATGGAGACCCTCGGTCTTGACCACGGCCAAGGAAAAAAACTTGGATTCATCAGTCAGGAAATGGGTCGAGAAATCAACACGCTCGGTTCGAAAAGCAATCATGCTGAAATGCAGAAAATAGTTGTCAGAATGAAAGATGAGCTGGAACAAATTAAAGAACAGGTCTTAAATGTCCTTTAACGTCCAAGGCAAAACATGAAAGGGAAAATAATCATCATAAGCGCTCCGAGCGGATGCGGAAAATCAACAATCATCCGCGAAATCATGGCCCGCGGCAATGTCGATCTGAAATTTTCAGTCTCGGCGACAAACCGCCCTCCCAGGGAGGGTGAGACCAACGGAGTGAACTATCATTTCGTATCTACCGAAGAGTTTCGCGCAGCTATAGCCAACGACGAGTTTGTTGAATATGAAGAAGTCTATCCCGGCAGATTCTATGGTACGCTGAAAAGTGAAATCATTCAGCGTGTCGAAAAAGGCGAGATCGTTGTTCTTGACATCGACGTCAAAGGCGGAGTAAGAGTAAAGGAGCTGTTCGGCAACGAAGCCCTGAGCATCTACATCCTGCCGCCGTCCGTTGAAGAATTGCGCCATAGGCTTGAGGGGCGTGCCACAGACTCGGCAGAAGCGATCGACCAGCGCGTAAGCAAAGCTGAGTACGAACTGGGGTTCGCTCCGGAATACGATTGCCGGGTTGTCAACGACCGACTGGAGAAAGCCGTTGAAGAAACCGAGCGTCTGATAATTGACTTCTCTTCCGGAAAGCAGACGTTTTGAAGAAGAAGACCGAAATAGGAGTCATGGGGGGATCTTTCAATCCGGTCCATATAGGCCACATGCTTCTGGCCACATATCTTGTGGAGTTCGGAATCGTCGACCGTGTCCTCATGATGCTCTCTCCTGCCAATCCGCTGAAAGATCTGTCGTCGGAATATCCATCCGAGAGTGACCGGATGCGCATGCTCGAAATCGCCTGCAGCAGTGTCGACAAAATCGAGCCATGCGACATCGAGCTGACAATGCCCCGCCCGAGCTATTCGATCAACTCCCTGCGCAAACTGGCCGAATCCTATCCAGACAGCCGCATCAGACTGATCGTCGGGTCCGACAACTGGAATCAATTCAACAGATGGCGCGACTTCGAAAAGATTATCATGGAATTCAACCCGATTGTCTATCCCCGACCCGGTTATCCGATAGACAAAACCACACTTCCAGAAGGGGTTACGGCGGTTGATTCTCCGATTTTCGAAATTTCCAGCACATTTGTAAGAAACACTCTCGCCGCAGGAAAGAGAATCGATCTCTTTTTACCACCGGGTGTGGCCGGCTACATCAGACAGCAGAATCTCTATGCGTCGCCACTTACATCCTGAAAAGCCTATTTGCACAAATTCTATCACAAGAACCATTATGGAATCATCCGAATCGCAACTCACGCCAAACATACTTGCTTTCATAGCCCTAAGCAATGAATATTGCGCGGCAATGGAAAACGCGGCCAGCTCCACTCCTGCGGAATTCGCCCAGACAATGCTCCGACTGCTTCCAAGAATCTATATTTCCGCTTCCGACATACCTAACGCCGGTTTTGGAGATAACGATTTCATTGAGCCGTCTATGGACGAAGATATGTACAATGCTGTCAACAGCACTGTGTCCGCTCTGTTTGGCGAACACGACACATATCTCGAAGTCTTTGAAGAAGACATGAAATTCAGCGACACGCCAATAGCCGCGAGCATTGCAGAAGGGCTGACCGATATAATGCAGGTTCTCTACAATTTCGTCGAGACTGTACGCAACGCCCCCAACGCACTGATCGAAAGGGCAATCGACACCATTGCCGAAGACTTCCGCAACTACTGGAGCAGAATTTTGTGCAACCAGTTGCGAGCAATCAATGCACTCGTCCATTCAGGAGTGCTTGATCAGGAAAACTATTGAATGCCTCAACCAAGACAACAACATCCAAAAACACCGATAACCGAGATGAAAAACTACGTCAACGACCTAATTGAATTTCTCAATTCCTCTCCTGTCAACTTTCTGGCTGCTGATGAAATTTGCCGACGGCTGGATGCTGCAGGCTACCTCCGTCTCGATCCGACAGAAAAATGGGATCTCTGCTGCGGAGGAAAGTATTACGTTACAAAAAACAACTCTGCAGTCATAGCCTTCGATCTCTCGGCAAAAGCAGGCTCAGGTTACAAAATCATCTCGGCCCACAGCGATTCACCCTGTTTCAGGGTCAAGCCCAACGCTGAAATAAAATGCGAAAACGGAGTTGTCAAGCTCAACACCGAAGTGTATGGCGGCCCAATTCTCTACACCTGGTTCGACCGTCCTCTGTCACTGGCCGGACGGGTGATTGTCCGCTCCAACGATCCGCTCCACCCGGAATCGCGCACGGTCTGTTTCCGGCGTCCTCTTCTGACAATCCCGCATCTCGCAATCCATTTCAACCGCGGTGTCAACGATGGGAATCCGCTGTCAAAACAGAAAGACATGTTGCCGGTGATCGCAATTGTCAATGATTCGCTCGAACGCGGAAACATGCTTCTGAATCTTCTCGCCACAGAACTGGACATCGACAAAAATGACATTCTGGATTTCGATCTGTCGCTCTACGACACGACTCCGGCCTGCCTTGTCGGCCTCAACAACGAATTTATCTCAGCAGGACGGCTTGATGACCTATCTATGGCACACGCTGCGCTTACAGCACTGATTGAATCGGCCGACGATCCGACCCACAACAGAATCATGGCGATCTTTGACAATGAGGAAACCGGCTCAGGCACAAAACAGGGTGCGGCATCGCCCCTTCTCATGAATCTGCTGCGCCGCATCAACGAACAGTTGGGCGGCAATGAAGAAACATACCAGCAGGCAATCGCCCGCTCTTTCATGATTTCCGCCGACAACGGACATGCGCTTCACCCGAACTACCCTGAAAAGCAGGACCCCACCAACCATCCTGCCCTCGGAGGCGGTCCGGTCATAAAAATAAATGCAAACTGCAAATACATGACCGATGCCGATTCGGCAGCAGTGTTCCGCTCAATCTGCGAACGTGCCGGTGTTCCCGTACAATATTTCGTCAACCACAGCGATGTGGCCGGCGGATCGACACTCGGCAACATTCTGACCTCACAGATCGATCTGCGCGGAGTAGACATGGGGGCGGCCATCTGGGGAATGCATTCCATACGTGAAACAGGCTCAGCCGCCGATGTGGATTTCATCATCCGCGCATTCACCGCTTTCTATTCCCGACTGTAGTAAAATCCCCCGACATCACTCCTTCAGCCTGTCCATGACCGCACCGCGCATCACTACCCGACAGGGGTTGACCGCACTGTCGCCCGCCATAATGTTTCTGCTGCTCTATGTCGCGGTATCGATCATCATTGGCGATTTCTACGTCATGCCGATCACAGTCGCTTTGCTTGCTGCATCTGCCTGGGGCATCATGATAGACCGTAAAGACACAACTCTCCATCAGCGCATTGAATATTTCTCAGAATCAGCGGGACATTCCAATATTCTCTACATGGTCTGGATTTTTGTCATGGCCGGAGCGTTCGCATCACTCGCAAAAGGAATCGGCGCCATTGATGCCACGGTAGAATTGACTTTATCATTATTCCCGTCACATCTGATTCTGCCGGCCATATTCATGGCATCATGTTTTATCTCGCTCGCAATCGGCACCTCTGTCGGAACAATCGTGGCCATAGTCCCGCTCGTCGTAGAACTTGCGGCGGAAGGCGGCGGAAACATCGCACTCTTCGTTGCCACAGCTCTCGGAGGAGCTTTTTTCGGAGACAACCTGTCGTTTATCTCAGACACAACGATAGCCGCCACCCGTACCCAGGGTTGTGGTATGTCTGAAAAATTCCGGGCCAACCTGCGCATGGTTCTTCCTGCGGCATTGATCACAGTCACAATTTATTTCTTCCTCGGACGCGATATTGACCTGACTATCTCCGAACGAGAATCAAACCCGTGGATGGTTCTCCCCTATCTTCTGGTGATCATCTCTGCTTTGTGCGGACTTAACGTTCTTCTTGTTCTCTCGCTTGGCATCGTATCAGCCATGCTGCTCGGCATGAGTTGTGGCAATATAGCCGTTATTGAGTGCTGCCGGTTTATGGGCAACGGTGTAAACGGCATGGGCGAACTGATTGTCATTACGATGCTCGCGGCCGGCATGCTTGGAATCGTCAAGAAGCTCGGAGGCATTGAGTTTCTCCTGCAGAGGATGACATCGAGAGTGACAGGCAAACGCGGCGCCCAAGTTTCCATTGCCGCGCTCGTCTCACTGGTCAACTTATGCACCGCCAACAACACTGTAGCCATTCTGTCTGTTGGATCCATCTCAAAATCCATTTCTTCGCGCTACGGAATTTCTCCGCGCCGGACAGCTTCAATCCTCGACACATGCTCCTGCATTGTCCAGTCGCTGATTCCCTATGGAGCCCAGACACTGCTGGCCACAGGTCTCGCAAAAATATCGCCGG
The DNA here is from genome assembly GCA_029058705.1 of Paramuribaculum sp. Classification (GTDB taxonomy): domain Bacteria; phylum Bacteroidota; class Bacteroidia; order Bacteroidales; family Muribaculaceae; genus Paramuribaculum. The sequence continues at coordinate 6,690 of JAIDXA010000174.1, forward strand.
CGGCCCCATGGCCATATCTCTACTATCCATGGGCTCTCGCCGGCGCAGTAGCTCTCGCCATCATTCTTCCATCTGTGAAAATGAAACCCACTTCAACCTGAACAAAAATGCATCCGCCGACATTCTAATGAATATACCATGCCGGACACACACCGTGTCTCTGTCCGACAGCAATTCATCTGTTATGTCTGCATCCTCCCGACAACCCTTCACATTCGACAGGTTCATACGCATTATGTTCGCTCTGGCAATCACAGCCGGCGCCATATGGCTCATAAACGATCTGAGAAATGTACTGCTGCCATTCCTTGTCGCCTGTCTGATTGCCTATCTGCTTGAACCGGCACTGGAATTCAACCAGCGTCTGCTGAATTTAAAAGGACGAGTGATTGTCACATTCGTGACCCTTTTCGAAGTGACATTCTTCATGTCGGCTGTAGCCTACTTCTGCATCCCGTCTGTCATAAACGAGATCGAGCAGATGGGCAAACTGATGAAAAACTATTACAGCAGCAATATAGAGCTCCCGCTGATTCCAATAGAGGTCCATAACTTTCTGCGCCGTTTCCTTAACCCTGAGAGGATCGAACAGATTTTCGATGTCGATCATCTCGAGGTCATTCTCGACCGCGGAACGTCGTTGCTCTCAGGCTCCGTAGAATTTTTGATCCACTGCGTTGAATGGCTGCTCACATTTATCTATGTCATCTTCATCATGATCGACTATCACAACATAGCCAACGGATGCCGCATGATGATACCTCCGAAAGCCCGGCCTATCATCTACCGAGTCTTCCAGGACACCAAAGCCGCCATGGACCATTACTTCCGCGGTCAGTCATTACTTGCCCTATGTGCCGCCTTGTTTTATTCCATTGGATTCTCAATTGTAGGCATCCCTCTTTCGATCGTTCTCGGAGTGACTGTAGGGATTCTATATCTCATCCCTTATTTCCAATATATCACCCTGATTCCCGTCACAATTGTATGCATCATATATTCCATGGGCGGCGATGCCGATTTCTGGACAATCTGGGGAGAATGCCTGCTCGTCTATGTCATCAGCCAATCAACATGCGATTACGTCCTGACTCCTAAAATAATGGGAAAAGCAATGGGCCTCAATCCGGCCCTCATCCTCCTGTCTCTCTCTGTCTGGGGGTCGCTGCTCGGACTTATCGGCATGTTGATCGCGCTCCCTGCAACGACACTTCTCATTTCATATTACGAACAATACGTCATTCTCCGTAAGCCTCTGCCGACATCGCTACCTCCGGACATCACTCCGCCGCCAGATCCAAAGCCGCGTCAGTTATAGAACCGGACTCAAGAGCCGGAGAACCGATTCCAAGGCTTTCTGCGCGACTGGTCTGTGTCGCCACTGCGACGGACGCACTCTTACGCACCCCTGCTGGTCTTCCATGAACTGACGGCGCAGATCTGCATTTATTTCACAGGAATAGACAAACATCGTGTCCTCGAAATTGTGTTCAAAACTGCGGAAATCGATATTCGCTGAACCGATCGCACTTATACGGTCGTCAATGATCATTGTCTTGCTATGCAGCATTCCGGCTTCGAAAAGATAGATTTTTATTCCGGCACGAAGACACTCCATAATGTAGCTGTAGGAAGCGTAGGTCAATGTGAGCGAATCGCTCTTCAGCGGCATCATCACCCTGACATCAACCCTTGCAAGAGCCGCAGCCTGCAACGCATTGAGCATAGCTTCGGGAGGCAGGAAATATGGAGTCTGGATATAGACTCGTTTCTTTGCGCTACCGATTGCCTTCAGCATACACAGGCTGATATCGCTCCACTCGTTTGTCGGGCCACAGCGAAGCATCTGCATACCTGCCGGTTCTCCATGAAGTGGCGGAATGGAAAGATCGACATTGTTCTGCAATAGCGGCTGCCCCATAAACGACCAGTCGACAGCGAAAGAATATTGAATCGCAGCCACAGCCGGGCCGGACACCCTCATGTGCGTGTCGCGCCAGCATCCGAAATTACGGCCTCCATCAATATATCGGTCGGCAACATTCATTCCCCCCAGATAACCGATACGGCCGTCGATAACGGCAAGTTTCCGGTGGTTCCGCCAATTGATGCGGGTTGCAAACGGAGGAAATGCCACTTTGAAAAACGGATGGATGTCAATTCCTTCGGCTCTCATTTCGTCATAGAAACGCCGTTTGACACTCCAGCACCCGAAATCATCATATATCACCCTTACCGTGACCCCCGCGCGCCTGCGCTCAATCAGCGCCTCACGCAGACGTGATCCGATGACATCGTCTTCTATAATATAATATTGGAGATGTATGTATTCTTTTGCCCGCGCAATATCAAGCAGCAGAGCCTCGAATTTGTCGGCACCATGATGGTAGACCTCAACCTCATTATCAGGGAAAAACATAGCTCCGCTCAACGACCGGCCAAGCTCAATAAGCTGACGCATCTCCGGCGAAAAATCTTCAGGAATCCGGGAATCGACCAGAGTCTGACGCTGGCGCAGTTTCTTTTTGTTGCGCCGCGAAATCATATGGGTGTTCTTTATGCTCCGCCCGAAGAATATATAGAGTACAAGACCTCCGACAGGAAAGAGAAGCAAGACAGTGATCCACGCAAGCGACTTCAACGGGTTTCGGTTTTCAGACACAATGACGCCGACAATGCTTATGACGGTGATTCCATAAGCGACAACAAGCAGCCAGTAGACCCAACTCAGAATAACCATTGTCTTGCGTTTTGATGCGAATTGACTCCAAAGATAGGAAATCCGGAAATCAAAGCGTAATTTTTGCACAAAAAACAATATGATTGCGCAATCTACGTCCCCCTATAAAAAATATAATCACTGCCCAATCCGGAACAAATGATAGATCCGACAGAGCATATTGTCTATATTATTAAAAGGCTTCTTAGAGAGTGTTTGAATTTAAACCGTGTTAACGATAAAACGAATGAAAGGTAGAAACTTCAAAATAATCCTGAGGCCTTTTTTGGCGAATTCCGCCAAGTCTCATCAGTCGCATAGCCCGCTATGCTCCTTCTTCAACTCGCGGAATTCGCTCAAAAAATCCTCTCAGCCTTAATTTGATTTAATTCCAAACACTCTCTTAATCATTCAAAACATGAGAATAAACACTTCAATAATCATCCCGCTGCTGATTTCGTTTGTCAGCCTGACTGCATATGCCAATGACTACAATGCCCGCCAAGCCAAAAGATACACTCAAGAGTCTGAGTATTATCAGAGAAAGGCCGACGGCTACCGCAGGGAGGCCAGTTACTGTCTCAAGAAAGCCGAGAACTATCAACGGGAGTGCGCCTATCATACCCGCAAGGGAAATGCCGACCGTGCAAGAGACTATAACCGCCGCGCCGACCGCGCAATGGATGACTATAAGACACAGATGCGCTATGCCGACGCCGCCGCCGACAAGGCGGCCGATTATCTCCGCCGGGCGGCTGATGCATTGCGCGAGTAATGAATTATCAGAGAATGTAACACGACAGATTTGGCCAGACAGTGAAAAATTAGTAAATTTGCAACGCAACGGTGTTTTCCAGCAATAGGCCGTAGAGTCGGCCGCCCAATTGATCTGGAAACTCAAAAGGGAATCCGGTTGAAATCCGGAACAGTACCCGCTGCTGTAAGTTCCACGTTTATATGATTGCTTGACAGAACGTCATTGGTGCAGAACTATCACACCGAGAAGACTCAAGCCAATCGGGACAAGTCAGAAGACCTGCCGTTGCCTCACGTAACCGAATGCCTACGGGATTATGGGCAGAAAGTCACAACACAGGCTTCCTATATAAACACAATCTAATGTGGAAGCTTTCAGAATATCCGTTGTACAACAGGAGATTCTTTTTTGTGCGGCTTTCCACTATCTGACCGTTGAGACATCCACGTGGGATGATTTCGACGGCATTTTTTTTGATCAAAAGACTGACCGTCGCGCCAAAGCATGACAATAACTATTAAATAAATTCTTTTCTGCAAGACGGCATGACCATGTGAATAGTCATGCCGTCGTTTTTTAGAAACTGTTTAAATTTACTACGAAAAAAATGTTATAAATCATTCTTGTGGGTTTATTGAGGTCTTTTATGGT
>JAIDXA010000175.1 GCA_029058705.1 Paramuribaculum sp.
GAGTCCGGTACAATACCGAACTCTTTCTCAAATCGGATAGTTAATAACCCGTCCAACTTTTTGGGGTCACTTCAAAAAAAGAAAACGGCATGCCGAAACCATAGAATTCGACAAACCGTTTTTCTTTATAATGGACAACAAGAGCGGTCAGACACAATAATAACACTACAGCCACACTCAGCTGTCACGGCAGCAGCACTATTGCTCTTGCGACCGGAGTCAAGTCACCTATATAGTTTTTTTACTCAAATGCAGTAACGATACCCATGAATGACTCTGCGTCAAGCGATGCACCGCCGATCAGACCACCATCAACATTGGGTTTCGCAAAAAGAGCCTTGGCGTTAGACGGCTTGCAGCTGCCGCCATAGAGAATCGAAGTGTTGTCAGCCACTTCCTTGCCATATTTCTTTTCGATCACCTCGCGGATAAATGCATGCATTTCTTCTGCCTGATCATCGGTTGCAGTTTTGCCGGTGCCGATAGCCCATACGGGTTCGTAAGCGAGAATTATCTTTGAGAAATCTTCAGCCGAAAGTTCGAAGAGAGCTTCTTCAACCTGTGCTTTTACAACATCGAAGTACGAACCGTCTTCGCGCTGTTCGAGAACTTCACCGATACAGAAAATCGGAGTAAGATTATTTTCAAGAGCAAGTTTAACCTTTTCTTTAAGAGTCTCTGAAGTTTCACCATAATACTGACGACGTTCGCTGTGGCCAAGGATCACATAGTTGGCCCCGGTCGAAGCCACCATAGGAGCGGACACCTCACCGGTATATGCGCCCGAACGATGGTCTGCGCAGTTTTCTGCACCAAGTCCGAGTTTGTTCTTGTCAATAACTTCATTGACAGAAGCAAGATGAGTAAAGGGAACGCCGATAACCACGTCACATTTCGCATCTACGTTTTTAAGCGCTTCGTTGACAGCTTTTGCAAGAGCAATACCTTCGGGCAGGGTGGTGTTCATCTTCCAGTTGCCTGCAACAATGTTTTTTCTCATTTCTTTTGATGATATATTTAATATAATAATCTTTATTTTCAATCAGCCCGACCGCCGGCATCCTTATCCTTTCCATCAGCCTGCTTGACTTCACAAGACGATGACAAGCCATTGGAACTCGCCTGATCACATGATTGTTTTTGCAAATTTACATATTTATTTTCAGCTTCGCCACCTTTTTTGCTGATAAAAATCACACAAAAAAACTTATCGGCCACCAACAGCACCAAAAGCGCTATTGTTAACCACACGACGCTCCAGCGCAACAGATCTGAACCCGCCGGCGCAAGATCAAGAAGCGCCTGTCGGGGATTTTCAGATCGCACAAGACGCTCGACATCAATCGATCCCATATTACGCTTCCACCTCACCACACCATCTTCGAGCAAGACAAGCGACACGACTCCACGCGACAGCTCTTTCAACACAGTTCCCTCAGCACGATATATCGGAAACTCTGCCATCGAAAAATCCTGCCACCCCTTGATCGAATCAAGCGGGATATCCGTCAGCTCCACGAGCGAACCATCAAAGCCCGCCACCATTTCGAACAGCTCGTTGATGAAAGATGTATAATAAAGGTCTGCCCGTTCCGGTTCTGGCACAACTACAATAAGCTCCAGCCCCTCTCCGGATATGACATCTTCAGTAACATCCTCACCATCAGCGTCCATTACCGACAGATCAGTCATCTCTTGGCCATTATCAGCCGAAACGCCCCCTATAATTTCACGATCAACAAATGTCCAGGTCGAATCCGGCAGCGAATCTGCCGTATAACGCCGCTGAACACCACCCTTCTCATAGATGAACTCAAACTCTGCGTCATCTTCTCCTGGACCACCGCGTTCTGCAAGTTTACTCCCGACCGGAAACGACCGGAAATCAACCATTGGCTGCACATTATAGCCATATAGCTCGACAAAAGTGATGAACACAAAGCAAGCCACTCCGCATAGCCATTGACTATATGGATGATATAGACATTTCACTCGGCGATTATAACGGGCGAGAAACAGCAAAACCGCCGTAATCAATACATTCTTTGCAAAAGTCGCACCATTACCGATGACCATGAAATCGCCGAAACACCCGCAATCCGACACCGGATCCTCCAACCAGACATAGAATGTCAGCGGCAACATCACGGCCATCATGGCAAGCAAGCCCCACACGGCCGTGCGTCTGAAACAGCCAAATGCGACCATCGCACCCAAAACAAATTCGGCCGAACTGAGAGCCATGGCGCCCAGCACCGAAAGCGAGTTTGGAACCGAAATGTCCCAAACCGTGAAATAGTCTCCGAATTTGAACACCACACCCCATATGTCAATGGCCTTCACAAGCCCCGACATAATAAAGAGCGCACCTATGGCAAGCCTGAAAATCCAGACCGTCGGCGGAATCCATTTTCCTCCGCCACCCTCTCTTTTCAATTGCTTCCGGGCTTTCACTCTGTCAGTTTTATGATACCGAAAACAGCGTAATTGATCATATCCATGTAGTTGGCGTCAATCCCCTCTGAAACAAGCGTCTTTCCGTCATTATCCTCAATCTGTTTCGTACGCTGCACCTTTGTCAGGATAAAATCCGTATAGCTGGGCGTCCTCATCCAGCGCCACGCTTCGTCATAGTCATGATTCTTTGCAAGCATAAGCGTCTTGGACTCCGCCGCAAAACGATCATAAAGCTCCATCGCGCGGGAGACATCGATATCCACTTCGTCAACATAGCCCTCCTGAAGCTGGATCAGACCGATCAGTCCGTAATTGACAATCGCCTTAAGTTCAGGCAGAATGCCCTCGTCGACCATAGCATCGCCCTTTGTCTCAAGCGTTCGGATCCGTTTTGCCTTAATAAAAATCTGATCCGTGATCGACGATGGCCTCATAATGCGCCATGAAGCACCATAATCCAGGAGTTTCTTCTCAAAAATGTCGCGACAGCCCTTAAGCGCGAGATCAAACTGGGTTTCAGTATCTATCATTTTTTTGACTATCTGTTTTTATCAATCCATTAAAGAATCGGCCGCAAGCTCCTCCGACTCAGGTAGCCGGACTAAGGCCACCCCATTACATCGCGGAATCCAGTCGACCGTCAGACGCAAAATTAACAAATTTTTCTGTCATATCAAAAGGAGACCATCTCTACCATCGATCCGACAGCAATCCCGCCCGTCAACTACCAAAAGACGCATGGCTATTTATGAAACCACGCGTCCCTCTGTTTTTTCAGAATCCAATCGGATCACACCTACTTGACACTTTTGTTGACATATGCCACACAAAGAATGATAAAGGCCACCAGTGCAAGTCCGGCGCTGATCGAAACATACACCAGTGTATTTCCGGTAGTAAACGCAGTTGCGACAAGGAAACCTGCAGCTATAAAAGCAAACACAAAAGCTAAGAACAGTACGAGTTTCATAATTGAAGAGAATTTAGGAGATTATTGTTTCTCTTTAAACACTCCCCCATCCCATATAGATGCAAACTTAAACCTTTTTTAACACCGCCCACCAGATCTCTCTAATCCCCTTGAATCCCCCTTGACCCGTACGGTCAATCTGATACAGTAATCAGCCCTTTAAACACCTGCTCAAACGTAAACGGCTACACCATCTTTCGTACTCAACGCATCCGCAGGAGCATTACAATTTTTGAGGACTTTCTGAAGATATTTTCGGTCACGAAGTCTACATCGCGACCGAAAAATATCTTCAGAAAGCTCCGAAAAGAGCCTTTTAGAGGAAAAATGGTATCTCATAGAAAACACCGTCGCTTTCATAATAAGGCTGTATACACAGTCTGCCTTTTCCCGGTGGGTAGAAATGGTATGTAGCTCCGAGGACATAACATTCAGCGTCCGGATCTCTTTCCATTTGAAAAAGAATGTCGTTTTCTTCAATATACAACGGAGAATCATATAGCCCAAGGTACTCAACATACTCCCAACTGGATCTTGCCTTGGTCTCTTTGTTGAAGAAGCTGAGGCCGTGACCTTTGAGACGCTGGGATTTTTTTTTAAAGTAAGCTACTAAGAAACTGTTTAAATTTAGTTGTGGGATTAATTGAGAGGATTTTATGAGGTGTTTTTACGAGTTGAAGAGGGAGTATGGCGGGCTATGTGACCGATGAGACTCGGTGAAAACAACCATAAAAGACCTCAATGAACCCACAAGAATGATTTATAACATTTTTTTCGTAGTAAATTTAAACAGTTTCTAAGTGAAAATTATCGAGTTGCTCTCCTGAATAGGTTGGACCTCCATCTATATGGAGGTCGTTGCCATACTCGGGCTTCATGGGAATGGGATCGACAGAGCCGTCGGGATGTTCATAAAACAGGTTGACGACAAAATCCTCGCGGCTCTTTAAATCCTTTGTGAAATCGTACATCAGAAATTCAGATCCATCATTAGGATTAAGTCCGAAAATCCGGTCGCGCTCAACCCTTATGCATATGTTTGTCCTTTCTCCGTTTCTCAGCATGCGCAGATAAGATTTCCCATTGATCTTTTCCGCAGTCATTTTTAATGTATCTCCTCTTATAAACGTAGTGCCGGAAGCCCATACCGCCCGAGCATCTTCAATAAGCGGAAAGGTGTATGGCTTTGACAGATCTACATCCGGCTCATCGTTACAGCCCGCAAACGCCATAATACACATCAACATTATCACTCCCATGAAAGCGGAATGACTCTTCGCAACCAGCTTGCAAAAGCTATAAATTTCGTATTTCATATTAAAAAACATTAATTAATCGATTGAATAATAAGTTCCGAACCTTTTTCGCATTTGACTGCATTTTTTATTGTCAGTTTGCCACTATAATGCAACTGGAGCTTGGCTTCCGGTACGTCCGGATCTACTCTTAGATAACGATTTCTGATAAGGCTGGGAGGGGTGTTGAGAACAATGTCAGCAACAGCCATAGGATCGGATAGTGTTTCATGGTTTATAGGTTTTAGTGAAAATGAATAGTTGTTAACGCGTTATGTTCGCAAATATAGCATCTGGAATGACGATTTGCAAACAAAAAGATAAAAAGCTTAACGATTAATCATTTTCAACTAAAAAACCACATCTATGTGTAATGTGATGTATACCAAACGTGTGTCGGTGCAGGTATATCAAGGCGAAGATGCAATCACGGCTTTTCAGCAGTCCATTCTTAGAAACTGTTTAAATTTAGTTGTGGGATTAATTGAGTGGATTTTATGAGGTGTTTTTACGAGTTGAAGAGGGAGCATAGCGGGCTATGTGACCGATGAGACTCGGTGAAAACAACCATAAAAGACCTCAATAAACCCACAAGAATGATTTATAACATTTTTTTCGTAGTAAATTTAAACAGTTTCTTAGAAACTGTTTAAATTTAGAATTGAAAAAATGTTATAGGGCATAACAAACCCTCAGCCA
>JAIDXA010000176.1 GCA_029058705.1 Paramuribaculum sp.
TCCCTCTTCAACTCGCGGAATTCGTTCAAAAAATTTCCTCAGTCTTAATTTGATTTAATTCCAAACACTCTCTAAGTTTCTGAAAATTAACAACCCCAACTATTTTAAACCGGAAATGACCTCCTATGACCGTCTGATAGCCTCGATCGAGTCTGACACACCGCTGCCGGCCGGCGATGCGCTGGAGCTGTTGGCGAAGTGTCCATGTTTCTCGCTGCCGGCTTCGCGTGCGCTTCTTGATCCGTCGCTCGACGAGAGCCTGCGGCGCAAGTTTCTGTCGGCTGTCGCGCTGAATGCGCCGGATGTCAAGACATTGATAACGTTGATAGAGCCTGGCGGCGTCCGGTTTGCCGGATTCTACCCCGATGAAAAGAAGAATATGACCCCGACAACAGAGAGTGCGATCGATACGTTTCTCGACACCTACGGTCACGGAATAGATCCACGCGAGGAGGCTCTTCTCGAGCGGTTGATATTCAATCCGACTCCCGATTATAGTGAAGTGCTTGCCCGCGAGGCCGCAGAGGAACCGGTTGCCGTCGATCCGGCAGAGAAGTCGGAGCAGGACAGTCTTCTCGATGCATTCATCGACTCTCAAAACGCGCAGCATGTGGCAGTACAGCCGCCGCCGGCCGACGAACCGAAAGTTCACCATCGTCCTGATCCGGAGGCTCCGCTCAGTGAAAGTCTCGCTAAAATCTTCATAAAACGCGGGCGATATGACAAGGCTTTTGAAATAATAAAGCAATTAAGTTTGAATTTTCCCGAAAAAAGTGTTTACTTTGCAGACCAATTGCGTTTTTTGCAGAAACTGATCGTTGTGCAACGTTACGAGAAAGCAAAAAAACAGAAGGACTGATAATCTTAAAATCAATAATAATAGAATATGTCAATTGTATTCATTGTGCTTACCTTGCTGGTAGCCATTCTTTTAATTTGTGTAGTGCTTATCCAGAAGTCAAAGGGCGGAGGTCTGTCATCGTCGTTTGCCGGTTCGAACCAGATCATGGGTGTTCGCCGTACAAACAATTTCATTGAAAAGGTGACCTGGTCATTGGCCGGAGCGATTGCCGTTCTTTCGGTTCTCTGCACTTACACGATGCCCGACGCAATCACATCGGCCTCACGTGTAGAGGCAGGCGCAGTCGAGCAGACCGCCGGCGGAAATTATGACACTCAGGCACCGGCTCAGGATGCAGCCCAGACTCCGGCCGCCACGGCAACTCCGGCACCTGCAGCTCCCGAAGCTCCTGCGAAGTAAGAGCGTAAGTCACACGAGACAAAAAAAATAAACCGGGCAGGCCGTGACTTCAGTCAAGTCGCGGCCTTGGTTGCATAAGATTCAAAACCAAAATAAAAGCCGCCATGCCGAAAGCAGCTGACACACTCTTTATCATTCCGGCGCGTGGAGGCAGCAAAGGGATTCCTGGAAAGAACGTGAAAGATTTCTGCGGACGACCGCTTATCCACTACGCTAT
>JAIDXA010000177.1 GCA_029058705.1 Paramuribaculum sp.
ATCTTTCATCTTCCGGCTCAAAACGAAACATCTTCACAACCATCAACCTCGGACTGAGCTATCGCACCGGGACTGGATCTCAACGACGCTTAAAAAGCGATCAATTCTTAGAGGAAGACTTTCAGAACTCCAACAAATGGTTTTTCGAGGCAGTCGGAGGTGTTTTCATGCGGAGTCGCAAATGGGCATCCAACCACACCTTTGCGATCGGTCTCGGAAAATGGTTTCGTCCGGAAAGCGGCTGGCGTCTGACCGGAGAATATGACTATATGAGTACCAACAAATACCGGTCATTATCAATCGGAGCGGACTATCTTGCGAATCTTACGACTCTTGCCGCCGGATTCGACGACGAGAGATTTTTTGACTTGAGCGCTTTTCTGGGACTTTCCGCCGGCGGCGCCCATTACCAGAGTGTATATAACAAATTTGTCTGGGGGCCTCGTGTCGGTCTTCGTGCGGCATTCCGTCTCTCTCGAAGTTTCGACATTGTCCTTGAACCGCGCCTGCAGGCAATGCGGATTCCAGGATACACACGGTCTTTTACCCCGGCTCTTTTCTTCCAGGCCGGTATAAGCTACAAGATCGGACGGACGCATAAAACTGCCGCTGCCGATGGTTCGGTTCTCGTTTCAGATGATTTTAACCGAAACTTCGCATCCATCATGTTTGGGCCCTCTCTGTTCAGCGAAACTATCGTCACCAGCAACAAATCTGTCTCATACGTGACAGATGTAGCGTTAGGACGCTGGCTATCCGATGTTTCAGGCGTTCAGCTCGGTCTTTCCTATGATTTCATAGACCGTGGATGGTCTTCACCTCACCTGAACGTCGGAACAGTTCACCTTGACTATCTTCTCAACATAACAACACTCGTAACCGGTAACACCAGATCTCGCTTCAGTTTGATCGGCCTTGTCGGGCTCGGACTGGGCTGGAGCAATAAATCCTATGACAAAGTTTCTCCGGAAATAGAAGGAGGCCTGCAGTTCCGTTATCGGCTCAACGACAACATTCATCTGTCATTTTCGCCAACAATGGCATTCTGGCGGCCTCTGCTTAACGGCGGACGCAGAAACAACCACCACTTTATCGGAGTCGGACGAATGCCCCTGGGGGTGCCCTACAGCTTTTAAAACAACAGTAACTGACATGCCGTCCCAACATAACGGGGCGGCATGTCAGTAATTTAGTGACATCCAAAAATAGATTGCATATGTTTTCTGAAGAACTAAAAAAATATTCGTGGGAAGAAACAACTGAATTCATAGGAAGCCGAAACACACGCCACGTTGAAATTGCATTAAGCAAGGATCAGATCGGCATTGATGATTTTATGGCTCTGATCTCACCGGCAGCCGTCCCCTATCTCGAAGAAATGGCACGTAAGTCACAACACTATACACTTGAACGATTTGGGAAAACAATCTCAATGTATATTCCGCTCTACGTGTCAAACGCATGTACAAATGCTTGCGTCTATTGCGGATTTAACCACTCCAATCCATTTACCCGCGTAACTCTGTCTCTTGACCAGGTCAAAGCCGAATGTGAGGCAATCAGGAAACTTGGCCCATTCGAGAACCTTCTGATTGTTTCAGGAGAATTCCCAAGTCTCAACGGAGTCGATTATCTGGAGCAGGTCCTGCAGACAGCACGCCCCTATTTCAACAATCTCACAATCGAGGTCATGCCAATGAAGGAAAAAGACTATTACAGGCTGACCCAAAGCGGCTTGAATGGTGTTGTCTGTTTTCAGGAGACCTACAATGAGAAAGCCTATAAAACTTACCACCCTAAAGGCATGAAGTCAATATTCGACTGGCGGGTCAACGGGTTCGACAGGATGGGAGCAGCTGGAGTTCATAAAATCGGCATGGGCGTACTGATTGGTCTTGAGGACTGGAGAACCGATGTCACTATGCTTGCCCGACATCTTTTATACCTAAGAAAAAATTACTGGCGCACACGTTACAGCGTAAACTTTCCACGCATGTGTCCGGCCGAAGGCGGCTATCAGCCATCCGTTATAATGTCCGACAAAGAACTCGCCCAACTGACATTCGCATTCCGGATTCTTGACCATGACGTCGATATTTCCTATTCTACACGCGAGGCTCCAGCATTTCGCGCCAACATGATGAAGCTTGGCGTAACCTCCATGAGTGCAGGCAGCAAAACAGAGCCCGGCGGCTACGTTTCCACACCGGAGGCTCTCGAGCAATTCGAGGTCACCGACAGCCGCACTCCCCTGCAGGTTGCCGACGAAATCCGGCGTCTCGGTTATGAACCGGTTTGGAAAGACTGGGACAAAATATTTGATTGACATTCTTTTTTTCGGTAACTTTGCAGAACGATTTAATCCAGAAATTTTTTATTCCCATATCATTCATGAAAGAATTAGCCACTAAATATAATCCTGCCGAAGTCGAGGATAAATGGTACGCCTACTGGATGGAACACCGCCTGTTTCATAGTGAACCCGATGCGCGTCAACCCTACTGCATTGTAATTCCCCCCCCAAATGTGACTGGCGTCCTTCACATGGGACACATGCTGAACAATACTATCCAGGACATCTTGGTTCGACGTGCGCGAATGGACGGATTCAATGCGCTTTGGGTGCCGGGCACTGACCATGCATCAATTGCCACTGAAGCAAAAGTTGTCGGCAAACTCGCCTCGGAAGGGATCAAAAAATCGGATCTTTCTCGTGAAGAGTTCCTTAAACACGCATGGGACTGGACCGACAAATACGGCGGAATTATTCTTGAACAGCTGAAAAAACTCGGAGCTTCATGCGATTGGGAACGAACCGCATTCACTATGGATGAAATACGATCCAAAAGCGTGATTAAAGTTTTTGTCGACCTCTACCGCAAAGGGCTGATCTACCGCGGCAAACGCATGGTGAACTGGGATCCTAAGGCCCAGACGGCACTCAGCGACATAGAAGTCATATACAAAGAAGAACATAGTCGTCTGTTCCATCTGCGTTATAAGATTGTCGGGGAAGACGGTTACGCTGTAGTGGCGACAACACGACCTGAAACAATCATGGGCGATACTGCCATGTGTATAAATCCAGCCGACCCAAAGAATCAACATCTGCGCGGGAAAAAAGTCATTGTGCCGCTCGTCAACCGCGAAATTCCCGTGATTGAAGATGAGTATGTCGACATTGAATTTGGAACAGGCTGTCTTAAAGTCACTCCGGCTCACGACATGAATGACTATATGCTCGGACAGAAACACAATCTCGAATCAATCGACATTTTCAACGATGACGCAACTATTTCCGAAGCTGCCGGAATGTATGTCGGGATGGATCGCTTCGCCGTACGCGAACAAATTGCCAAGGATCTTGAGGCTGCCGGTCTGATCGAGAAAATAGAACCATACGAAAATAAAGTCGGCTATTCGGAACGCAATTCCGACACTGTCACCGAACCCCGCCTGTCCGATCAATGGTTCATGAACATGGAATCCTTGGCCAAACCCGCATTATCGGCGGTTGAGGATGACATTATCAGATTTATTCCGGAAAAATACAAGAATACATACCGTCACTGGATGACCGACATCCGCGACTGGTGTATATCTCGCCAGCTTTGGTGGGGGCATCGCATACCGGCGTGGTATCTACCCGATGGATCTTTTGTTGTCGCTGAAAATGAAGCGGAAGCTCTTCAGCTTGCACACGAAAAAGACCCTGCGTTAACATTGTCTGATCTGCATCAGGAAGAAGATGGCCTTGACACGTGGTTCTCTTCCTGGCTGTGGCCCATATCACTGTTCAACGGAATTCTGGATCCTGACAACAAGGAAATAGCCTATTATTATCCGACGACCACGCTCGTAACCGGCCCCGACATCATCTTCTTCTGGGTTGCGCGAATGATTATGGCCGGATATGAATTTATGGGCAAGCAGCCTTTCAACAACGTTTACTTCACCGGAATTGTCCGTGACGAAATCGGCCGCAAGATGTCAAAACAGCTTGGCAACTCTCCTGATCCGCTGAAACTCATTGCCGATTACGGAGCCGATGGCGTGCGCGTTGGCATCATGCTTAGTGCTCCTGCTGGAAACGATATTCTTTTCGACACCCGCCTCTGCGAAACGGGCCGCAACTTTTCCAACAAGATATGGAACGCTTTCCGTCTTGTTATGGGATGGGACGTCAGCGAAACAGCCATACAACCAGACTCAGCTAAATTTGCAATCTCATGGATGCAATCGAAGCTGAGTTGTGCGGTTGCGGAAATCAATGACCTGATGGCAAAGTTCCGCATTTCTGAAGCCTTGAAAGAAATCTATCGTCTCTTCTGGGATGACTTTTCATCATGGTATCTTGAAATGGTGAAACCCCAGTATGGATCACCGATAGACCGCTCTACCTTTGACGCAACAGTCGGCTATTTCGATTCACTGTTACGCCTGCTGCACCCCTTCATGCCCTTCATCACAGAAGAACTTTGGCAGCATCTTGCCGAACGCAACCCAGGCGAATCAATCATGTATGCCCGGACTCCGGTCGCTGAAGCAACCGACAACGATATAATATCATTGATGGAACATGTAAAGGAAGTTGTCAATGGCATCAGGAATGTACGTGCAGTCAAAAACATCCCCAACAAAGACAAGCTCACGGTCAATGTGATAGGAACGTGGAACAAAACACAGGATGCTGCCATCTGCAAATTGGCCAATTGCGAGACAATCAATCACGATGCAGAAAAAAATCCGGCTGCGGCTTCATTTATTGTCGGTGTGACAGAGGTAAATATTCCCCTTGAGGGATCTATCGACAAGGATGCAGAGATAGCCAAACTCAAAAAAGATTTGGAATATATGGTCGGCTTCAAAACGTCTGTTCTCAAGAAGCTCTCCAATGAGCGATTTGTCAACAACGCTCCCGAAGCAGTAGTTGAAGCCGAACGTCGCAAACTTAATGACGCCGAAGCCAAAATCAGCAATCTGGAAAAAGCGATTGAAGCTTTGAGCTGACCCTCAAAATCATTTTTCTATATTGCAGTCTCTCAAATCAGGACGGCAGGACAGTAGAATCTTGTTCTGCCGTCCTGACATTAACCGCGTCTTTGCGACTGTCTTACAGTTGAAATGCCCCCAGCCTAAACCCTCAAGGGAGTGCATGTTTTTATGATTCCAGCACAAATAGAAATTATGGAACATTTTCCCAAAGTTGAAGAGGGAGCGAGACCGCTGTTGTGGACAGTGATATTCGGTGGAAAAGAACAAATAACTACCCTAAAGAACCTACAAAAAGGACTTATTGCATTTTTTTGCGAGGAATTTGAACAGTTTCTAAGTTTATTTTGTTGCTTTCCTATCCAATTATCGTTATCTTTGCATGTAAATCTGCACGAATTCATCAGTACGTGCGTTATCTCACACCATTTTCACAACCTGACAAACAATGCCTACTATATCAGAGCGCGGCCAGATAATGCCCGAATCTCCAATTAGAAAACTCGTCCCCTTGGCTCGCGAAGCTGAGCAGCGCGGTGTAAACGTCATCCGCCTGAACATCGGACAGCCGGATCTTCCCACTCCTAAGGAAGGCTTGGATGCGCTTAAATCAATTGATCGTAACATTTTGGAATACAGCCCTTCCGAGGGATTGCTTTCACTGAGGAAAAAACTTGCTGATTATTATCACAGATTCAAAATCGATGTCACTCCGGACGATATCATAGTCACAACCGGAGGGAGCGAGGCTGTGCTTTTTGCATTTATGGCCTGCCTCGATCCTGGCGACGAGATCATTGTTCCCGAACCAGCTTATGCCAACTACATGGCTTTCGCCATTTCGGCCGGCGCAAAAATCGTCACGGTTTCGTCGTCCATAGATCAGGGGTTCGCATTGCCTCCCGTTGCAGATTTCGAAAAGCTCATCACTCCCCGGACCAAAGGAATCCTGATCTGCAACCCAAACAACCCGACCGGCTATCTCTACACACAGAAAGAGATGAATCTGATACGTGATATCGTAAAGAAATATGACCTATTTCTCTTTTCTGATGAAGTATATCGCGAATTCACATACACTGGCGCACCATACATTTCAGCATTCCACCTGCCTGGAATCGAAGATCAAGTTGTGCTGATCGACTCTGTCTCAAAACGGTATAGTGAATGCGGGATAAGAATCGGAGCATTAATCACAAAAAATGCCGAGCTAAAGAAAAATGTCATGAAGTTCTGTCAGGCTCGTCTGAGCCCGCCTCTGTTAGGACAGATTGTCGCCGAAGCATCAATTGATGCATCGGCAGAATACATGCTGATGACATATAATGAGTATGTCGAGCGCCGAAAATTTCTCATCGATGGTCTCAACCGCATTCCGGGATGCTACTCCCCTATCCCGATGGGCGCGTTTTACACTGTTGTCAGCCTGCCTGTTGATGATTCAGAGAAGTTCTGTGAATGGTGTCTGCGTGAATTCGAATACGAGGGAGCGACCGTCTTCATGGCTCCTGCATCAGGCTTCTACACCACACCCGGCAAGGGACGGAATGAAGTGCGAATGGCCTACGTGCTCAAGCGAGAAGATCTCGAACGCGCATTGAAAGTGCTTGCTGCCGCCCTCAAAGCCTATCCAGGTCGCACAACAGAATAGACGACTCTCATGAGCCTGACGACATTTGTTGGACAAAAACTCAGTTTTAAAAACGAAACCACGAAACCGTCAGCCGGTGTAACCATCGCCGTTGCCGGAATTGCGGTTTCGTTCATAATCATGCTGCTGTCCATTTCCGTTGTCAGAGGCTTCAAGAACGAGATTATAAACACCCTTTGCGGGTTTAATCCGCAAATCTCAATACTTCCGCCAGCGCCTGCAGATGTAGACTGTCAGATCTCACCGCTCAGACTGACACAGAATCTCAAAAACGACATCCGACAGTCAATCCCGGAAGCGACTTTCTCCCTGACAATCAACCAGCCTGCTGTTTTCAAAACCGACAGCGCATTTCAAGGCGTTGTCCTGCGCGGCCTGCAAAATCAAGACTGGATGTTTGCGCGCGACCATCTGATCGCAGGCAACATCCCATCTGAAATACCCGACACCGCACGCGCTGTAGTCATATCGAAATCAACATCTTTGGCTCTCGGAGTCGATTGCGGCCAACAACTGATCACCCATTTTTTTGACGGAAACACGCTCCGTACGCGAAAACTCGAGGTGACTGGCATTTATGACTCCCACTTCGATGATTTCGACCGTGTTCTTGCATTTGTTCCGATCGGCATGCTTCAGGAAGTCTTCTCTCTTGATTCAATTTCCGGAACCGCAATCGAAATCCGTGGCATCGAGACCGCAAGCATTCCGCATCGTTCGGCCTCTCTCTACGAAACTCTTCTGCAAAGCAGGCTGAAACAGAGCCTGGACAACGACAGACAGTCTTCCGGAGGCTTCTACCGTGTCGACAACATGATGCAGCAGTGCGCCCTATACATCAACTGGCTGAACCTACTTGACACCAATGTGATAGTTATAATAATCCTGATGGCTTGTGTAGCCGGATTCACATTGATATCCAGCCTGTTTATAATTGTCCTCGAACGCGTCAGACTGATTGGCCTTTTTAAAGCTCTGGGAGCGACTAACCGCCAGATAAGATCCATTTTCATTTTCATGATCCAACGCCTTGTCGTCAGAGGTCTTATAGTCGGGAATATAATCGGAGTAGGCATTATCTTACTGCAAAGCCGTTTCCATATACTTCCATTAACCCCGGATGCGTATTATCTCGACTATGTT
Organism: Paramuribaculum sp.; assembly: GCA_029058705.1. Taxonomy (GTDB): domain Bacteria; phylum Bacteroidota; class Bacteroidia; order Bacteroidales; family Muribaculaceae; genus Paramuribaculum. The sequence goes on from JAIDXA010000177.1 coordinate 7,787, forward strand.
CCGATGGATTTATCCCTAATGCCGATCATTGTCCTTAATTTATGCGTGATCGTCATATCAGCAATCATCCTGATTGTACCATCATGCATAATATCCACACTGTCTCCTGTAAAATCTCTCCGGTTTGAATAATACAGCCAAAAATAACTTTTTGGCACGAAATTTGTTTCACATAATAGCAAAGAACATTTTCTTTTATTAAATTTGTAGATTGAAATTCCAACCAACAGAAATGAACAATTCATCCAATATCACACCTTCAGCAATGACTCGCATGATCATCGAAGGCATACAGGAACGCAAAGGTCGTAAAATAACACTCGTCGACCTGTCTCAGATTGAATCCTCAGGTGTATCCAACTTCATTATATGCGAAGGCACAAGTTCCATGCAAGTCGCTGCAATTGCCGATAGTGTGCGTGATTACCTTCTCGAACATGCCAGAATCAAACCTTATAACTACGATGGGTATCAGAATTCTCAATGGATCGTGGTTGACTATGGCGACACTCTTGTGCATGTTTTTCTTCCAAATGAGCGCGAACGCTATAATCTCGAGGAATTATGGAACGACGCCAAGATCACGGAAATTCCTGATTTAGATTGATTCTCACCTCTTCATAACAACACAATTAATTTTGTCAAGACTTTGCCCAATCCAATAATAAAATGGCATTAAACAACCTCCCAAAGCCCAAAAAGCCCGCATTCCGGTTCAGCATCTACTGGATGTACGCTATCATCTCCATTATCCTTATCGGGATTCTTTACCTTGATGAAGATCCATATTCCAAGGAGCTTGAAAATTACACTCAATTCGAACAGATTGCGACTGAAGGCGGACTGAAGGAAATTGTCATCAACGGAGGCAAACACACCGCAGAAGGGGTTCTGACTGAAGCTGAAGCTGTCAAGCAGTTTCCCGACTACAAAAAAGGGTCATCCCAACCGGCAAGAGTCATGGTTGCAATAGGCTCATCGGAGGATAAATTAGAAAAAGACATTGATGCGTGGAAAGCAGCCGGTAAATTCAAAGGCAACGTCCGATATGACCGCTCGACAGACTTTTCGACATACCTTTGGTCATTCGGGCCGATTCTTCTGCTGATTGGTTTTTGGATCTGGATGATGCGGCGCATGTCCGGGCGTGGCGATAGTGGTTCCGGAGGTGTTTTCAGCGTAGGTAAATCAAAAGCCAAGATATTTGATAAAGACAATGACGATAAAGTTACATTCAAAGATGTAGCCGGCCTTTCGGAAGCAAAGACCGAAATTGAAGAAATTGTCGAGTTCCTTAAGAATCCCCAGAGATACACTGACCTTGGTGGTAAAATTCCCAAAGGAGCGCTTCTTGTAGGCCCTCCTGGAACCGGAAAGACACTCCTTGCAAAAGCGGTTGCCGGTGAAGCGAACGTACCATTTTTTTCCCTCTCCGGAAGCGACTTCGTTGAAATGTTTGTCGGCGTGGGAGCCTCGCGGGTACGTGACCTCTTCCGTCAGGCTAAGGAAAAAGCTCCCTGCATTGTGTTCATTGACGAGATCGATGCCGTCGGAAGAGCGCGAGGACGTAACCCGAACATGGGCTCCAACGACGAACGCGAAAACACCCTCAACCAGCTGCTGACCGAAATGGACGGCTTCGGCTCAAATTCCGGTGTAATCATACTTGCCGCAACCAACCGTGCCGACATCCTAGACAAAGCTCTTTTGCGCGCCGGACGCTTCGACCGTCAGATCTATGTGGATCTTCCGGATCTGAACGACAGGGTCGCTATTTTCAATGTACATCTCCGCAAGATAAAAAAGGATTCTTCTGTCGACGTTGAGCTTCTCGCTCGTCAGACACCGGGATTCTCCGGCGCAGAAATAGCGAATGTCTGCAACGAGGCCGCCCTTATTGCTGCCCGTCATGACCATAAGACCGTAACACGCCAGGACTTCATTGATGCCGTCGACCGCATCGTCGGCGGACTGGAAAAACGGTCCAAAATAACCACAGATGAGGAAAAACGGTCTATCGCCATCCATGAAGCCGGCCACGCAACCGTATCTTGGCATCTCCGATTTGCCAACCCGTTGATAAAGGTAACAATCGTACCTCGCGGAAAAGCGCTGGGTGCAGCATGGTACTTGCCCGAAGAACGGCAGATTACACCTACTCAGGCAATTCTTGACGAGATGTGTGCAACACTCGGCGGACGGGCTGCAGAAGAACTGTTTATGGGACGGATCTCAACCGGAGCTGCAAACGACCTTGAGCGAGTGACCAAGCAGGCCTATGCAATGGTAGTCTACTACGGAATGAGCGACAAGCTTCCCAACCTTTGCTATTATGACTCGACTGGTCAGGATTATGG
>JAIDXA010000178.1 GCA_029058705.1 Paramuribaculum sp.
ATATCAATCCTTTTGAGAGTATTAAAGTAAAAACCAAACATATTTTTAAACCTTCCAAAAGGGCCGGGCACGCTGAGTCGAGACTCAGCTTCCCCGTCCTTTTTCGAATGTTTCTTATCAGTCTTTACTTTCCGCCGGCCTGCGGAAGAACATCGCTCTTCTTAGCCGGAGTCTTCACCGGTTCCAGACCGCGGTTGCGCAACAGTGCGTCAACACTCGGACGGTGTCCGCGGAACTTAACGTAAAGATCCATCGGATCCTCGCTGCCGCCCGATTCAAGAACGGTTTCCTTGAACTTGCGGGCCGTTTCAAGATCGAAAACGCCCTTCTCCTTAAAGAGTTCAAAGCCATCTGTGTCGAGAACCTCTGCCCAGAGATAGGTATAATAGCCCGAAGCATAGCCGTCGCTTCCGAATACATGACGGAAATAAGGGCTGCGGTAGCGGAACTGCACCTGTGCCGGCATTCCAAGGCTCTCGGCAACACTCTTCTCAAAGGCCGAAATGTCCGTATCGCCCTCCGGATTCAGCTTGCCATACTGGAGATCAAGCAAAGCAGCCCCGACAAGTTCAGTAGTCGAGAATCCCTGATTGTGGGTCGACGCTGCCTCAAGCTTGCCGATAAGCTCATCGGGGATCACCTCACCTGTCTTGTAATGACGCGCATAGGTTTTAAGCAGTTCGGGTTCGAGAGCCCAATGCTCATGAATCTGCGAGGGAAGCTCCACGAAGTCACGGTCAACGTTCGTTCCCGCCTGACTGCGAAGCTTTGCCTGCGTCAGCATTCCGTGAAGTCCGTGGCCGAACTCATGGAACATCGTCTCGACCTCGTCGAGAGTCAGCAGCGCCGGCATATCGCCCGAAGGTTTCGAGAAATTGCCTACATTGAACACTATCGGGCGCTGGCTCTTGCCGTCAGGATCGCTGAACGCACCCTGAAACTCGCTCATCCATGCACCCTGGCGTTTCGACGCCCGGGGAAAATAATCCGTCATGAACACTGCCATATGCCCGCCATCGGCATCCTTGACCTCATAGACCTTGACCTCAGGATTATACTTCGGAGCGTCCGGCATCTCTGTAAACGTTACGCCATAGAGTCGCTGAGCCATCGAGAATATCCCCTCTCTGACATTGTCAAGCGAGAAATAGGCTCTGACCTCATCTTCGTCGAGGTTGTATTTGTCGCGACGGACCTTCTCGGCATAGTAGTAATAGTCCCACGGCTCGATCTTGATTCCAGCACCCTCGCGGTCGGCAAGCGCCTGCATCTCCTTGACCTCATCGGCCACACGGTTCACTGCCGGACGCCAGATCTCAAGCAGCAGGTCTTCGGCTGCCTGCGGTGTCTTGGCCATGACATTATCGGTCGCATAAGCAGCGAAATTCTCAAAGCCGAGAAGCCGGGCCTTACGGGCACGTGCCTTAAGAATGCGATTGATGACGGGACGGTTGTCATACTGACCCGACGACGCAAGATTGACATAGCCTTCATACATCTTCTGACGCAACGCACGGTTGTCGGCATACTGCAGCAACGGCAGACGGCTCGGAGCGTGAAGCGTGAAAAGCCACTGTCCCGATTTGCCTGCGGCAGCGGCAGCCTCGGCGGCCTGCGCCACCGACGACGCCGGAAGTCCGGCCAGTTCAGACTCATTGCCGACATAAAGCTCAAATGCATTTGTGTCATTCAGAAGATTCTTGTTGAACTGCAGAAAGAGATCGGTGAGCTCCGTATTGATTTTTTTAAGCTCATCTTTCTCCGCCTCCGTCAGCAGTGCGCCATTGCGCGTAAACTGTTTGTAGGCCTGCTCCACGGCACGCATCTGCTGCGGATCGAGGTTCAGCTTCTTGCGGTTGTCATAGACCTGTTTCACTTTTTTGAAAAGACCCGCGTTCATCATGACCTCGTCATTGACCTGCGAATACATCGGATATGCCTTCTCGGAAATGGCAACCATCTCCGGACACGACTCAGTCTCGTCGAGAGCCGAGAAAACGGTCATCACCCGGTTGAGCAGACGGCCGGCTTTCTCCATGGCAAGAATCGTATTGTCGAAATCGGGAGTGGCGCGGTTGCGCACGATTGCCGAAATCTCGGCCTTATACTCCTCTATGCCCTGTTCGAGAGCCGGAAGATAATGTTCATAGCGGATCTTCTCGAACGGAGGAATGTTGTAGGGCGTTTCATACGGCTCCAGAAACGGATTGCCGCCGGTCGTTGAGCTTCCGGAGGCGTGCGACGCGATCGGCAAAACGATACTCGCCGCGAGTGTCAGAATCGGTTTAATCATTTTTAATATGGTTTTATGTTTGATTTATTGATGTTTAATAATATTTTCACAACCCCGTCGATCAGTTCTCCGCCAGCTCGAACCATGCGATCAGAGGAAAATGGTCGCTCGACTCATTTGTGCCTACCCATGCCCTGAGCGGCTTCAGTCCGCCGCGATATAGAATATGGTCTATGCGGAAAAAGAACCGGTCGGCATGATACGTTATGGCAGGTCCGAAACCCGCCTCGCGGTAGGCATCGCGCAAATCATCGCCCTGAATCAGACGCTGGGCGTAGCATCCTGGAATATCATTGAAATCTCCGCAGACAATCACCGTTCCCCGCGTCGAATCGACCGCACTCCTGACAACCTGAGCCTGGATCGCCCTCTTGCGTAGAGCCGACGTCAGCTTCGATATCAGCGAAGTCCGGATAACACCGACATCCTCCGCATTGCCGCTCGTCAGATGATGATAGATCTCCTTGTCGCCAGCCGTCAGGCCCAGCGACTGCAGATGAAGGTTGAATATCGTTATCTTCTCTTCCGGAAGCGAAACCTCGTAGCGGTTGACATCATAAAGCCATTGGTCTTCATGACGTATAAGGTCGGCTGCCACTGGATAACGCGACAGGATTCCCATCCCGCGCGAATTGACATGCCTGTATGGGAAAGCTGCCGCTATTCGTTCATATTGATCCTCCGTGACATTCTTTTTCCCGGGTTCTATCGCAGCGCCTTCCTGACAGACAACAATATCAGGCGACTCCCTCAGAATATATTCGACAGTCGGATTCCCGTCGCCAAGACTGCAGAAACCCTTGGAATAATCGTCGAGATTCAGCATATTATATGTCATCAGCTTGAACTTCGGCGACTTCATGCGCTCCACCTCCGCCTCCGACGGACGAAAAAAATGCATGGGACAGAATGTCAGGATCGCCGACATTGAAAAAGCCAGAGAAATCACATTCACTGCTGCCGCCCGGCGGAACCAGACAAGATTGACCGCAAGCAAAAAAACCGACCAGCCGAGAACCAGCGGAAACAACATAGCCCCGATCGCCCACACCGCACCCTCCTGCGGATTCACCATTCCTCCATATCCCGTCGTCAGCAACACACCCCCCGTCACAATGCTTGTCAACATCGCGACAAAACGCAGTCCCCGGTTTCTGACCGGAGAGAAAATGGACCGCTTCAGATCTCGTCTGTTATTCTCGGGGCTACTTCTCATGATTGTTTCTCAGACGTTTGCTAAGGTTGAACAGTTCTGTCCGTTCTGCCGGCGAAAGCGCATCGAATCCAGAAAACCGGACCCGGTCGAGCAGCCGGTCAAGGCGTGCGGCATCCGGCTCGCCGGCACATTCACCTGCTCCAGCGCTGTCCGGCCGGAGACCGCTACACCCCCGTACAACGCGGCGGCGCATTCTTAACCCGGCCAGAATCCCGGCCACTGCGCCCCCGAAATGGGCCGCAGTGCCTCCCGGAAGCCCTCCGTCAATGCCCGTCAGCGAAATTGCCACCATGACCGGAGCTATCCACTTGAGCCTGACAGAGCCGATGACAAACAGATCTACGCGCCTTTCCGGCTCGATGACCGTAGCAGCGAGAACCACCGCCATCACGGCCGCCGACGACCCGATCAGACCGCCGCCATCCACGTTTGCGCCGTAAAAACCGCCCTGAAGCAAGAAAAAAACCGCGCCCGACAAACCGCCGCTCAGATAAACCGCCCACAGACAACCGCTGCCGGCACTCCGCTGAAGGAAACCGCCGAAAAGCGCAAACCATAGCATATTGAAAATCAGATGCGACGGCTCATACTGGACAAACATATAACTGACCGACGTCCAGGGAGCCGAAATCCAGGCCGAAAACGACAGTGGCTGACCAAGCGAATCAACTATCGAACCGATCCACTCCTCATGATCACATGCCATCCCGACAGCTCCGGCGATGCGCAACACAATGAAAACCGTCAGATTGACCCCGAGAATCCAGACAATCGCCGATCCTCGCCAATCAGCAACACCGAAGCGCCCGGTCAACATCCGACGCTTTGAATCCGAAAACCCATCAATAATACGGGCCATTGACAACTCCCTTTTTCTTCCAGAAAAGAATCATTATAAACCCGATGAGCATACCGCCCAGATGAGCGAAATGCGCAATTCCGTCATTCGCCGAACTCAAACCGATAAGAAGCTCTATGACCACAAATCCCGCAATCATCCATTTTGCCTTTATCGGGACCGGAATAAACATCAGATAGAGCGGACGGTTCGGGAACAGCATTCCGAACGCAAGCAAAACGCCATAGATAGCGCCCGACGCACCAACCGTAGTAAAAAAATCATAGTTCATCGCAAGACTCTCCGGATTCCTGGCCAGATATCCCATGACAGCATCCTTCGACGTATGATTCAGCTGCGCAAGCCCGTCGACAATCATCCGCTCGAGAGTCATGGACCAAACCACCTCCTGAATCAGCGCCGCGCCGACGCCACACGACAGATAATAAAACAAAAAACGCCTTGAGCCCAGCAGCCGCTCAAGCACAATGCCGAACATAAACAGCGAGAACATATTGAACAGAAGGTGGGTCAGCGATGCTGTCGAATGCATGAACATATACGTGAACAGCTGCACCGGATTGAAATCCGGAGCCTCGAAATAATGCAGCGCGCAGACATCCATCAGACGGCCGCACATCCCCGCCGGAAGAATCATCATCACAACCCATATGAAAATATTGACCATCAATAAATTCTTAGTCACAGGCGGAAGCGATCTGATAATATTGTTGAACTGGCTCATAGAAATTTGACTGTCGTGGAGAGCGTTTGGATTTAAATCAAATCAAGGCTGAGAGTATGTTTTGAAGTTTCCACCTTTCATTCATTTTATTGTCAACACGGTTTTAATTCAAACACTCTCTTAAAAACTTAAAAAAAGAGTCCCGTTCTGAACATGCGCAACAGACACGCATTTAATGCAAAACAGACTCAAATGCTCACAAAATTACAAAAATCCATCCGAATTAATGCAATCAACAGCCCCACGACAACAATTATTTACTTTTTTGTCATTTTTTTTTATTTTTATTGTGACGCTTGAATTATTATTTCTATATTTGCGACTTGTAAAACAACTTGTTGTCAGCTGGATGGCCCTTTTCCGGACGGATTTAACAAGATTTCTTCCCATAGATCCTTAAATTCTATTATCTGAAGCCATTGCGAAATCCCGATCAGACCCCGCCTATGAGCCACATCAGTTATCCGCACACAAGCTTACTACCCTACTAACC
>JAIDXA010000179.1 GCA_029058705.1 Paramuribaculum sp.
GTATCAGGCCGATCGAAAATCCGGCCTGACGGATGCGGGTTGACATGTCGATGTCTTCCGAAAACATCTCGCGGAAGCCTCCGACACGGTCATAGACCTGACGCGAATAGCCCATGTTGAAAGAACGCGGCACAAATTTTTCCATCTGCACTTTGCCGCCTCGGATTCCTCCGGTGGTCAGAAATGACGTCATGGCAAACGATATCGCTTTTTGTGTCGGAGTGAATGAGGGATGGGCCGCATCCGGACCGCCGAAACAATCAAGCGGGTTCGCGGTCAGTTCGCGGTCAAGTATCTCAAAATAGTCAGGCGGGATGACACAGTCCGAATCGAAGAATATCAGATAACCGCCGCTCGACCGTTCGATTCCATGGTTGCGCGCAATCGAACGGCCTTCATTCTCTTTGAAGAAATATTTGACGTCGAGTCGGTCTTTAAACGTCTCGACGGTTTCGCGGCACGGCTCTGTCGAGCCGTCCTCGACAATTATTACCTCGAAATTGCGGAATGTCTGCGCCGACAGACTCTGGAGCAGGTCGCGAACCTCGTCAATGCGGTTGTAGACAGGAACGATTACCGAATATTTTTTCATGGCTGCGGATGATTTTGGTTTTATAATCAGTTTCGGGGCTGGAGAATGTTTCGGATGGGGGGATCAGCTCATGCGTGATTCGTAGTCTTCAAAAGTGAAGCGGCGCAGGTAGCTGCAATTGCCGCCGAGATCGCAGAAAACAATGTCGGGATGCTGGATTCCATTAAACATGTTGGTTTTTACTGTCGTGTAGTGGTTCATGTCTTCGAGCCTGAGTCGCTCGCCGGGAACCAGCTCGTGGTCGAAACTCCAGTCGCCCACAAAATCGCCGCTCAGGCAGGAGTTTCCTCCGAGCCGGTAGGTCGGCAGGTTCTCGTCAGGTTCGAGCGCTCCGGTTATGGCCGGTTTGTAGGGCATTTCCAGACAGTCGGGCATATGGCAGGCGAATGAGGCGTCAATGATCGCTGTCTTGACTCCCTGATTGTCGACAATGTCAACGACCGAGGTTATCAGATCGCCGGTTCGCCATGTGAACGCGCTGCCCGGTTCGAGAATTACCGACAGATGGGGATGGCGGCTGCGGAAATCTTTGATCAGGCCTACGAGTTGCCCGGTGTCATAGCCTTCGCGGGTCATCAGATGTCCTCCTCCGAAATTCACCCATTTGAGTTGCGCCAGATATTTACCGAACTGTTTTTCGAAAGCGTCGAGAACCCGTCCGAGATCTTCGGCTGAAGACTCACACAGGGCATGGAAGTGGAATCCTTCAATGTTTTCGGGCAGGCCGTTCAGTTCAAGCATTCCGGCGGTCACTCCGAAGCGGGATCCGGGAAGTGCCGGATTGTAGATGTCGGTTTCGATTACCGAACATTGCGGGTTGACGCGCAGGCCGGTCGAGACCCCTGAGGCAAGAGCCTTTTCAGCGAAGCGTTCGGCCTGACTCAGCGAATTGAATGTGATGTGCGATGACCCTGCGAGATATTCGCCGATTGTTTCGTCAGTGTAGGCCGGACAATAGCTGTGGGCTTTTGTCCGGAGGTGTTTGTTGCCGAGACGAAGCTCGTTGAGCGACGACGCGGTGAATTTGATCCCGAATTCCCTCATGATTCCGAATGTGCGCCACAATGCATTGGCCTTGAAGGCCATGATGATCTCGGCGCCGCTCCGGCGCGCCACGTCGGATATCAGCGAGAGGTTTCGGCGGAGTTTCTCTTCGTAAACGATATAAAATGGGGTGGGGAGTTGGTTTTCTTTCATATAAAGGGAATTGGGCTTGTC
>JAIDXA010000018.1 GCA_029058705.1 Paramuribaculum sp.
CTTATCCACTACGCTATCGAACAGGCGCGCCAGCTGGGGGCCGACAGCCACGTCATTGTTTCGACCGATTCTGAAAAAATAGCCGAAGTCGCGCGACAGACCGGTCTGGCGGTCGATTACCGGCGTCCGGACGCGCTTGGAAGCGACACGACCGGAAGCCGCGAGGTTATGCTCGATGTCATGGACTGGGCCGATGCCAGAGGTCTGGAATATGATCGCGTCTGTCTGCTACAGCCGACATCGCCATTGCGCACGGTTGATGACATACGTCGCTGCCTGGATGCATATTCCTCTGATCTTGACATGGTTGTCAGTGTTGTTGAAACGTCGGCCAATCCCTATTATAATTGTTTTGAGGAGAACAGCGAAGGCTTCCTCAGCATATCGAAAGGCGACGGCTGTCTGGTCAGGCGCCAGGATGCGCCGAAAGTCTGGGAATACAGTGGCGCGGTCTATGTAATCAATCCACGGTCGCTTCGCAAGCACCCGCTCGGTCTTTTTGCCAGACGCAAAGGAATCGGAATCGACCGTGAGAGGGCGGTTGACCTTGATACGGAACTTGACTGGATCATAGCTGAGACAATTTGCAGGGCTTCTTCATCTAATTGAATTTGGAAACTGACCATGAACCGACATCTTATAGCCGACAAGGCCAAAATAATCGATGCAGTCCGGGAGCTGAATTCGCTCTCGGGGGGTGTGATGACTCTTTTTGTGACCGATTCCCGCGGCCGGGTTACCGGCACGGTGACCGACGGCGATGTGCGCCGCGCGCTTCTCAAAGGGGTGTCGGTCGATGATCCTGTGTCAAAGGCTGCCAATGTCCGGTTCAAGGCTCTGCGGGGCAACCGTGTGGACCTCAGGCTTCTGCGCCAGTACCGCAAGTCGGGCGTACGGCTGATTCCGCGGGTCGACGGCGAGGGAAGGATCATCGAGATCATTGACACAACGGTGACGCCTACACGTTTGCCCGTAGGCGCTATCCTGATGGCCGGAGGTAAGGGCGAACGGCTTCGTCCGCTGACCCTTACGACGCCCAAGCCTTTGCTTAAAATCGGCGATCGCCCCATTATCGACTATAATATCGAGGCTCTCAGACGGTGTGGCGTCGACAGGATCTATGTGACAGTCAATTATATGGCCGAAAAGCTCGAATCGCATTTCGAGGGAACGGGTGTCGAGTGTGTCCGCGAAGAAAAACCACTTGGCACGATCGGAGCTGCTTCGCTGGTCGATCTGCCGGCTGACGGAGCGACGATTGTTATGAATTCCGATCTGCTGACAACGATTTCGTTTGAAGAGATGTTTCTTCATCATGAGGACACGGGGGCCGATGTGACTATCGCCGCGGTGCCTTACAATGTGTCTGTTCCGTATGCGATTCTGACGACCGACGGGCCGTTTGTCACGAATCTTGAAGAGAAACCGTCTTATGCATATTATGCGAATGCCGGGATATATATTTTTTCCAACCGACTGCTCCGCGGGCTTCCATGCGACCGGCGGACCGATGCGACCGACCTGATCGAAACGGCTATTGCGAGCGGCAAGCGGGTCGGTTATTTCCCGATTTCCGGTACGTGGATCGATATAGGTTCGCCCACAGATTATGCCCATGCAAAAGAACTTATGCGCCATCATCTTGATTCCCGTGGCTGAGAAACTTGTATTGGCGGCGGGAAACCTGCGGCGTCGTTAATGTGTTATTGCATAGAGCGCCGTTATTGGAAATTGCAGCGTTTTAGAGAATGTTTGAATTTAAACCGCGTTAACAATAAAACGAATGAAAGATAGAAAATTCAAAATAATCCTGGGGTCTTTTTTGGCGAATTCCGCCAAGTCTCATCGGTCACATAGCCCGCTATGCTCCCTCTTCAACTCGCGGAATTCGCTCAAAAAATCCTCTCAGTCTTAATTTGATTTAAATCCAAACACTCTCTTAAAAAGAAATAATGTTCCTTCAGTCCGGCGCAAGCGGGAGCTGCGGAACGGATATCAGAATTCAAAGGGTAAAACAACCTCATAACTATGGCTGACAGCAATTTTATAGATTATGTGAAAATCCATTGCCGCAGTGGCAAGGGGGGCGCGGGATCGCGTCATTTCTATCGTGCGAAATATGTTCCGAAGGGTGGTCCTGACGGTGGCGACGGTGGTCGCGGCGGCCACATCATTCTTCGTGGCGACGCCCAGATGTGGACTCTTCTTCCCCTGAAGTATAACCGCCATATGTTTGCCGGCAATGGCCAGAGCGGAACCGGCGGACGCAGCACGGGTAAGGATGGCGATGATGTGATTATCAACGTTCCTTGCGGTACGGTTGTTTTCGATGCGGAGACGGGCGAGTTTCTGGCTGAGGTCAACGGGCCGGGTGAAGAAGTCAAACTGCTCCGCGGCGGACGCGGCGGCCTTGGCAACTGGCATTTCAAGAGTCCGACAAACCGCACTCCGCGTTATGCCCAGCCTGGAGAGCCGGCGATTGAACGGACAGTCATTCTGGAGCTTAAGCTGCTGGCGGATGTCGGTCTGGTCGGTTTCCCGAATGCAGGCAAATCGACGCTTCTGTCAGCGATTTCGGCGGCGCGTCCGAAAATAGCCGATTATCCCTTCACGACGATGGAGCCCCAGCTCGGAATCGTGGGATATCGCGACAACCGTTCGTTTGTGATGGCTGACATTCCCGGTATAATCGAGGGTGCGAGCGAGGGAAAGGGTCTCGGACTCAGATTCCTGCGTCATATAGAGCGTAATGCGGTGCTTCTCTTTATGGTTCCTGCCGACGCTGACGATATAACTGAACAATATGGCATTCTGCTGCGCGAGCTTGAGCGGTTCAATCCGCAGCTGATGGACAAACACCGGATTCTGGCGATTTCAAAAAGCGATATGCTCGACGACGAGCTGAAGGATGCGATTGCCGAGACGCTTCCCGAAGATGTGCCTCATGTGTTTATTTCGGCTGTCACCGGTCAGGGCATAGACGAGCTGAAGGATGTGCTATGGGCTGCTGTTACGGATGTCAACAACCAGATCGCCACTCCATCGATCACCCACAGGCCGCTCGACGGACATCACCGTGTCCGTGAGGAGGACGAATTTATTTTCGACACCCCCGACATGCCTGCGGAACCTGATGAGGATTACGACGAGGAGTTTGATGAATCAGGCGATTGGGATGACGATTTCTTTGATCCTGATTTTGATCCGGAGAAATTCGTGCCAGATGCTGACGACTGATTCCCTGTTGCCTGTTGTCGGGCTCGGTTTGCCCGACAGCGTGAAGGCTTTTTCTACGGAGCGTGGTCCGGCAGCGTCTGACGGAGATCCTTATTCCGGATTTAATGCGTGTCATTATGTCGGTGATGATTCGGAGCATGTTGCGGTCAGCCGCGGTTTGCTGTCGGTTGTTACCGGCATACCCGAAACGCGGACAGCGATTCCGCGTCAGACGCATTCGGACAGGGTTGCGGTCATTGATTCGCTGCCTGTCGACTCGCGGCAGCTTGAGGATGTCGACGGATTGGTTACGGGCTTGCCGGAGGTTGCGTTGTGTGTCAACACGGCCGACTGCGTTCCCGTTGTGCTTGTCGATGTCGCGGCACACGTGCTCGGAGTTGCCCATTGCGGTTGGCGGGGAATTGTCAACCGGTTGCTTCCCAATATTGTTGCGGCGATGGTGGAGCTTGGCGCGGATCCGGCGAAGATTGATGTGGCCATGGGGCCGGCAATCGGAACGGAGTGCTTTGAGGTCGGCGAGGACGTGGCCGTGCGGTTCCGCGAGTCGTTTCCGGGATGTGATGGGATTGTTGCCGAAGGGAGTTCGGGGCGGCCGCATATCGATCTTGGAGCGGCTGTCAGGGAGCGTCTGGCTGCTCTTGGGGTTGACCGTGGCCGGATCAGAGAGCCTGAAATCTGTACGCGTTGCCTGCCAGGCCGCTTTTTCTCGGCGCGGGCACTCGGCGTGGGGTCGGGACGTATTCTGACGTGTGCGTGGTTTCCGCTGCTTACGGCAGAGGCGCGCGTGTGAATGCGTCGATGAAGCTTCCCGGGGTTGAGTTGATGATCTGGCATCCCTGTCGCGCTGCAAATCGCTTTATCGAGAAGTAGGAACGGAACGCTATGTGGAAACTCAGCATGATTTCATGCAGGCGTATATCCTTGTAGACCGATGCAACGCGGGCGTGTTCAGCTTCGTTATCTTCGTAGAAGTGTGGCTGAACGCTGACAACGGTGTTGTCGTCAGTCACTTCGAGGGTGCGTGTCCATGAGTGGTCGGCTCCGGCGAGATATATCTTTTTGTAGCCTAAGGCAATTCCGACCATGATGGCCGGAATGAGGACGTTGCGCGGGCGCGGCATGCCGAGTCCGTGGCTGTAGGCGAAGTTTTCAAGAAAATGAAATCCTTCTACGCCGACGGGATTGAAGCGGCTGACGGTCACGTTTCCGTCAAGTCTGACGGGAATCCGCGCGCCGGCTGGAACGAACAGGATCATCGGCCAGCTGACCGATCTGAGCTGTTCCCACAGACGGGTCACGTTGGCGTTTTCCAGATCGTTGAAGAAGACGGGATCGACAAGAATGTAATAGTCGGGCCGGAGTTGCCGGAACTGCGGGGCGTTTGCTGCAAAGTTTACGGCCATCAGCGGATTTGCCTCAAGTGAGGCCTGGTGTTCATCCATTGTCCGGTTCAGCGACGGGCCATTGCCGAGAATGATCAGCGACGCACCTTCGGCGGCTGTAGGGCTCAGGCGCGGGGCCCGCGATTTGAGGGCCATCTTTACGATGCTCTTTACCGAAGCTCCGAGTTTAGAGAGGAATCCCGATGTTGAATCGCCGGTTGCCATATGGTCATTTGTCGGATGAGGTGGGGGGTATGGCGAATTGCTCTTCTTCAGCAAGGATTTCGACCGGTGTGCCTACTCTGACAAGCTCTTTCAAGCGGACCAGCTCTTCGTTGTGGAGGCGTACGCAGCCCATGCTTGCGCGTGTCCCGATCGATTCGGGTTCGTTTGTTCCGTGGATGCCTATCGACCGGAACCGGGGCATTTTAAGGCGCATGAACCACGGGCCGTAGCTTGCTCGGAATTTTCCGTCGAAGTCTTTCCATGCCGACGAATTCTCGATGCTCATGATTGTGAATTTCCCTTCAGGAGTCTTGTGGTCGCCGTTGCGGGTTTTATTTCCGATGTTTTCTCCGAGGCATACGTCGGTCACGAATATGACCGAGTCGTTCTGGTTGAAAACATAGAGCTTGAAATCTTTTTTAGAGATGATGATGCGGTTCTGTGCGGAGAGAAACCCGCAGCAAAGTGCGATTGTTGCAAAGGTGAGAAGAAGCTGTTTCATTTTGTCGCTGTTGTTTGAGTCGGTCAGTAATTTCTGGAGTGGTCGAACGCCTGGTTTTCAGGAAGAATGATTACGCGTGTCCCGATATTGACCAGTTTGTGGAGTTTGATGAGTTCGGAGTTTTTCAGTCTGACGCATCCTTCGCTTGCGCGGTGGCCGATGGAGGCGGGATCGTGGGTCCCGTGGATTCCGATGTGGGTGAATCCCGGCACGGCGAGCCTCATGAACCACGGGCCGTAGGCTCCCTTGATTTTTCCTTTTCCGTCTTTGAAATCGTGGTCCCAGTAGGACGACGGAACAATCTGGTTTATTTTGAACGAACCTTCGGGGGTCTTGTGGTCGCCGCGCCGCGTTTTGTTGCCACGGTTTGTGCCGCACGCGATTCCGGTCTGGAACACTACTTTGTGTTCGCTGTCGATAACGCGCAGCGTCATGTCTTTTTTGCAGATGACGACTGTGTTGTCCGCCAAAGCGGGCGTCAACCAGAGCAAAATTGCCGCGATTAACGTTAATAACCTGCTAATCATTACTAAATCAGTATTTTCTAAGTGTTATGCGTGCGCCTTCAGCGGTTGTCATGATGAGCTGCGAGTCAGTCAGGCGGTCTATGGTGTAATGCTGGATCCATCCGCGAGTGTCGTCGTTGGCGTCAGGCGGGGCAAAAACACCCCACGATGTGAGCTGGCAGGGGGATACGTTCGGAAACTCGAGAGCCAGATCTGGATAATCATAGGTCATGTTTGCGGTGTGGCGGATGTTGGCGTAGCATGTCAGATGGGCGGTGTGGCGGTAGAAGCAGTAGTAGCGTTCGGGTGCAGTGACTGTTGTTCCGTCGGGGTAGACGATTTCGGTGACCTGCCATTGTCCGGCGAGTTTCCCTATCAGCGGAAGCTCGCGGCAGCCGGACGCCATTGAAAGGAGTGCGGCAAGTCCGATGAAGCAGACGAGTTTTTTTATTTTATCCATCCTGTTTTTCTTATGGTTATCATGGCGCCGAAGCTTTTTCCGAGCAGGTCGCCGCCATCGGCGC
>JAIDXA010000180.1 GCA_029058705.1 Paramuribaculum sp.
GCAACGGACTCATCGGAACTTTTCCATTCGATGGCCGTATTACCGGCATTCTCGGTCGTCGCCGTAAGTTTGAACGACTCTCCGGCCTCCAGGGTCAGGGACGTCTGTGACAAGTTGATTGATGGCGGGTTGACGACCGTCACAAGGCAGTTTGCGGTTGTGCCGTTAAGTTCGGCTGTGACAGTGGTCGTTCCGGCATTGACTGCTGTAACCTCTCCGTTCTGGTCAATGGTTGCGATTGTTTCATCGGCACTTTTCCAGGTGAGAATGACTCCATCGCCTGCATTTTCGACAGTTGCGGTGAGCCGAGCGGTTTCTCCGGTTTTTAGAGTCAGTTGCGAATGGGATAGTTCGATTGTTGTCGGTGTGGCCGGTTCGTCTTTGTCATCGGAACATGCGGCGAGTCCGAACGTGGCCATCAGAATCAATGCTAATGACAAAAGTTTGGTTTGCATGTGGTTTGTGTTTATTGAAGTGAGAAAAATATGTGAGATGTGTCTGTGTCAGAATGCGAGAATGCATCTGACGAGCTGGTTGTTGACTCCGTTTTTGGGCGCGCACATTATGGTGCCGTCTAACGATGAGATGAAATAGGTCTGGGCAATGTCCCACTCGTTGCTTGACCATAAGTCATAGGCCCATCTGTTCGATCCGATAGTCTGGGCGCCGTCAAGAGCTTCGAGTGATTTGTTGACAACCGTCTTGTTCTGTCCGCATTTATCTGCGGCAATGTCGTTGAAGTCAAGGACATCTCCATCATGTTCGCTGTTGATCAGAAGAGATAGCTCTTTTGTTCCGGGAAGAAACCATCCGCTTGTGCTGGCGGGAGTCTGCACGTTGTCGCTGAATTGCTGGACTCTGGCAACCGCTTCGACAGGCCATGCCGAATTTGACGCATCGGCGTTGAAACGTTTGAGCGCGCATGTGTTATTGTAGCCGGAAATCAAGTTTCGTCTTGTGTCGGATCCCCATATTGAAACCGGCGAGACATAGAGGCCTGACAGATTCGATTCGATCCAGCTTCCCGTAGTTGAACCGAACATAGAGGCGTTGCTTTGCCATGGTGTAGGCGTCATGTCGGGATAGGCGGCGACAACAAGTCCGTGGCTGCATTCCGGATGTTCGCGCCTGAGGGCAGCGTCATCGGCTGTCGGGTCGCCGATCCAAAAAATGATGCCGATGATAGACTTGTTGTTGTCAATTGATGAGGAAAATGTTCCGTCGGAATAGAAATAGTCGCCGATATGGGGGGCGCGGACAACCTTTACCGCGACTGACGCAGTGGCGGAAGCGGCGCGGGCTGTCACCGTAACCGAGCCGCGGGCAACTCCGGTAACAATGCCGTTGGCATCGACTCTGGCAATTCTTGTGTCCGACGATTCCCATCTGACAGTAGTGGTGTCGGGATCGACCGTATATCTGACCGGCGTTGACGAGCCGACTGGAATTTCAAGAGTTTCAGATGTGATGGCGATAGTTGGATTGGACGGTTTTTCCGGTTCATCGTTGGAATCGGAACATGCAGCCAGACACAAGGAAATAAGTGTGGCCGTAAGAATCGACTTTAATGTCATGATTGTAAAATTAAAAAATAGGGAATGGATATTAGAATTTTAAATAGGTGAAACGTGTGCTGTCTGGCTTTGCTTGCCGGAAAACTGACGTAAGCGGGATTTTAAAGAATATTTGCAAAGATAAGCAAAAAAATCACAAAGTTGTGTGTGGTGCAATTGAATATTTGCCGGAAATATCGGTTATTGATAAAAAATCCTGACCGGTCCGCGGCGGGTGGTCAGGATTTTTATAAAGTATGTCGGATTCGGTCAGAATCTCAGAACCATTTCGAGAACAAGTTTGTCGCCCATTTCGGGAGTGACTGCAACGCTTGAATGATAGAAATACTTTTCATAGTCAGCGCGTATGTCGAGATACATTGATTTGGTGCGGATGTAGCTGATGGTGGATCCGACAGTTATGCGGTTTCGGGCAGGGTTGGTTTCTTCAAGTTGCCCGGTCTCGTTGAATGTTCCTGAGCTATGGGCTGTGATGCCGTCGAATCGCCCTTGAAACGACAGCCGGTTGAATATTCCCGCTTTGATCGGCATGGCATAGGTCGTGTAGACGTTATATGCGTGGGAGTCTTTGAAGCGGTCGTGGACATAATGCGTGTAGAGATATTCAGCTTCGGTTGTCCATCGTCCGGCAGTCCATGTTATGCAGCCGTCGAGGGCGTTCATGCGCGTGTCGGTCGGTTTGATTGACGCATAGCCCGCAGCCAATGTAAAGTCGCCCGCTTTATAAAGGGCTTTGGAAGCGAACGCGGCGGTCTTGTTCCACGGAGTATGGTCGCCGATCGATTTCGGATTGAACACACCGGCTTCAAGCGTGAGTGGCGTTTTCGGGAGAGTGTATGAGAGTTTCGCTCCGACAGCGCGCCAGTTGAAAATCTGCTTTCCGATGAATGAACGGTTTGAAAATACGTAATTGTGGGGGGCGCGGAACGGATCGACGGCAAACGGCATCCTGAATTGGCCGGCCTGAAATTTCAGGCCGTCAGTCACTTTGACACGAGCCCACCCGTCGAGAAATTTCATTGATCCGCGGTCGCACGCGTCGACCTGGATAAAATAGTCGATTGCAGAAGATATTTTTCCGTCCATGCTGACGCGGGCGTTGCGAAGCTGGAATCGAAAGGAGTTGTCTTCGGTCGACAGTTCCATTCGTGGACGCAGGGTCCCATGGAAATTCGGTCGATAGGAGATTGAATCGTTTTTTTCAGCAGACAGCGACATGGCTGCACTCGCGCAGAGAAGCGTGGAAAGAATTCTTATCGGTAGCGACATGGAGAAATGACTGATTGGTTTTCGGATGCAAAGTTACAAAAAAAAACAGTCATTTCCGTGTAGTGGCGATCAAGAACCTGAATAACGGGCGGCCGCCCCGTCAGGCGAGTTCTTCGCGCAGGAAGGGAGCTGTCGGCGAATCGCTCTGAGCCACCTCTTCAGGAGTCCCTTCCGCAAGGATGCATCCGCCGTTTTCTCCTCCGCCGGGTCCCATGTCGATAACATGATCGGCAGACTTGATGACATCGAGGTTATGTTCTATGACAACAACGGTATTTCCCTTGTCGACAAGTTTGTTGAACACTCCGAGCAGAATCCTGATGTCTTCGAAATGAAGTCCGGTCGTCGGTTCGTCGAGAAGAAATAGGGTTTTGCCGGTGTCTCGTTTTGCAAGTTCGGTAGCTAATTTGACGCGTTGGTTTTCTCCTCCTGAAAGCGTGCTTGACGGCTGTCCGAGCTTTATATAACCCAGCCCGATTTCCTGAAGGACCTGTATCTTTTTCAGTATACCCGGCACTCCGGAGAAAAAATCGACAGCCTGGTTGATTGTCATGTCAAGAACGTCGGCAATAGACTTTCCTTTGAATCTGACTTCGAGGGTCTCGCGGTTGTAGCGCCGGCCGCCGCATGTTTCGCATGGCACGAGTACGTCCGGAAGGAAGTTCATCTCAATAGTGCGGTAGCCGTTTCCGCCGCATGTCTCGCATCTGCCGCCTTTCACATTGAAAGAGAATCGGCCGGGTTTGTAGCCGCGGATCTTTGCTTCCGGAAGATTGACAAACAGATTGCGGATATCCGAAAACACTCCGGTATAAGTAGCCGGATTCGAACGTGGCGATCGTCCGAGAGGGGTCTGGTCGACGGTTACTATTTTGTCTATATTTTCCAGTCCATTGATCGCGGTGTAGGGGAGCGGGGTTTTAAGCGAGCGGTAGAAATGTGCCGACAGGATCGGCTGGAGTGTGTGGTTGATCAGTGTCGACTTGCCCGATCCGCTGACTCCCGAAACGCAGGTAAGGGTTCCGAGCGGAAGTTTGAGGTCGACATTGCGG
>JAIDXA010000181.1 GCA_029058705.1 Paramuribaculum sp.
GTCTGGAGGGCACATTCAAGGGCGATGTGAGATGCGGAACGACCCATGAGTTTGATGAAGTGCCAGTATTTTTTAGCGGAACGGCAGTCGCGCTGGATGTTGCCGATGAGTTCTGAGTAGACTTTTGTTGCGGTGTCGAATCCGAAAGAGGCTTCAACGACTTCGTTCTTGAGGTCTCCGTCGATTGTTTTTGGAGCGCCGATAACCTGAACGCCGGCACCGATTTCCTTGTAGTATTCGGCAAGGATGGCTGCGTTTGTGTTCGAGTCATCGCCACCGATGATTACGAGGGCGGATATTTCAAGTTGCTTGAGGATTTCCAGACCTTTGTCGAACTGTTCTTTTGTTTCGAGTTTTGTGCGTCCGGATCCGATGATGTCGAATCCGCCTGTGTTGCGGTATTCGTCGATGATGTCGGCGGTGAGTTCGACATATTTGTGGTCAACGAGTCCGCCGGGCCCCATCAGGAATCCGAATAGGCGGCTGTCTTTGTTGATTTTTTTGATGCCGTCGAATAGACCGCTGATCACGTTGTGTCCGCCGGGAGCTTGTCCGCCGGAGAGGATGACACCAACATTTATAGGCTTGCCTACGCCGGGTGCGGGGTTTTTCTCAAAACGGATTTCGGGGAGTCCGTAGGTGTTGGGAAACAGTTTCTTGATGTCTTCCTGGTCGGCGACTGACTGAGTTGGATTTCCTTCAACGGCAATAACAGAGCCGGTCAGGGAAACAGGAAGTTTGGGCTGGTAAGCCGCGCGGGCGGTTTGCAAAGCGCTTTTCTTCATGTTGAATGATGTGAGATATTAAAAAGGGTTGATAATTAGTCTGTTGGTTCGATGTGGCAAGATTGGGTCCACTTCGCAATGCAAATTTCGTAAATATTTTTGTTATTAGCAATGCGGAAGCAAATTTTAGCGCTTGTCGGGATGAAAACTTTTCAGGATAAGAGAGTGTTTGAATTTAAACCGTGTTGACAATAAAACGAATGAAAGGCAGAAACTTCAAAATAATCCTGAGGTCTTTTTTGGCGAATTCCGCCAAGTCTCATCAGTCGCATAGCCCGCTATGCTCCCTCTTCAACTCGCGGAATTCGTTCAAAAAATTTCCTCAGTCTTAGAAACTGTTTAAATTTGATTCAATAAAATTTTTATGGCAGCCAAATCAATCATTTCTTCAGCGACCTCGGTT
>JAIDXA010000182.1 GCA_029058705.1 Paramuribaculum sp.
TCCCGTTCAGACTTCCCCCGCTATAAAATAACAGGATTTTCGGAAGTACAAGACTTTTTTAAATGAAAGAGCCGTGACCGTGCGGTTTCATTTACCGCAATTTTCTTTGCGGAAAGAATATTTTTTACGATATTTGCGACACGCTTGATCATTCATGCGACATGACACTACGGAAGCCGGCAGCCCCGGCATGTACGGACCGGGGGAGACATGCATGTCTCCTTTTTTGTTTCATCGCCATGAATCCAACGCCCCATAACCAAACAAAAAACGGCTGATAAGCGTTAAAAAAACATATCCACCATCTAATCCATCACATGTATGAAAAAGAAGTATTTTACCGTTGCTGCTGTCACATTGTGCGCAGGTTCGCTGATGTTCTCATCCTGTATAGGAAGCTTTGCCCTGACCAACAAGCTGCTTAGCTGGAACAACCAGGTTGGAAGCAAGTTCGTCAATGAACTTGTGTTCCTCGCATTCTGGATTCTGCCCGTCTACGAAGTGTCCGGTCTCGCCGACGTTCTTGTCATCAACACCATCGAATTCTGGAGCGGATCGAATCCCGTTGCACAGGGCCGCACGGTCATTGACGGACAGGACGGACGTTATCTCGTTGACTGCGACGGCAAAGGCTACACTATCACAAGCGAAAACGACGGATCAGTCGTTCGTCTCGATTTCGACACAGAAGAAAAAACCTGGAGCGCTACCGTCGGCGACCAGACCTATGAACTGCTCACGTTTATCGATGATTCGCATGTCAGGATGCCGGCTCCCGACGGCGGAACCGTTGAAGTGAAACTCGACCAGGAAGGTGTCTGGGCCTATCAGCAGATGGCCACACCGATGCTTACCGCCCAACGCTGATGAAACGCCTGATTCTCATCCGTCACGGACAAAGCCTGTGGAATCTTGAAAACAGATTCACAGGCTGGACCGATATTGACCTTTCCGACAAGGGACGCGAAGAAGCCCACGAGGCCGGAGTCAAACTGCTTGAGGCCGGAATAAAACCGGATTTCTACTTCACCTCCTTTCTTCGCCGCGCGATCCACACCCTGCAGATCGTTGCCGAAACTATCGGACGCGACTGGATTCCGGTTGTCAAGGACTGGCATCTCAACGAACGCCACTACGGTGCGCTTCAAGGACTCAACAAATCGGACACGGCCAATGAATTCGGAGAGAAACAGGTCCACGAATGGCGTCGCGGCTTCGACGAGCGACCTCCCCTGCTGTCGCGCGACGACGAGCGGTTTCCCGGAAACGACGAACGCTACTCCAGGCTGACCGACGACGAACTACCGCTTTCAGAATCGCTCCACGACACAATCGAACGTGTCAGATGCTGCTGGGAAGAAAAAATTGTCCCTGCACTGAACTACAATAACGAAGTGATGGTCGTGGCTCACGGAAACAGCCTGCGGGCGTTGCTGATGATGCTCTGCCACCTCAACCAGACAGAAATTCAGGAAGTGGAGCTTCCGACCGGAACGCCACTTGTTATCGAAGTCGACGACCGAATCAATGTTGTCGGGAAATACTACCTCTAACAATCAAAAAGCGGTGTGTCAAAACCATTGGTCATGACACACCGCCTTTTTTACATTAGTTCAATATCCGACACCGTTTCTGAAAATCTTCGAAATCGTGCCTGCTTTTCATCGCCTGACTCTATATATCATCCAGCTCATTTCTTAATTTGGTTTCCTTGTCTTCCATGTACTGGGAATTATAATAACATATCCATACAGCACCTTCGTAAAATGAACCTATGCCTTTGTTTATAGTAAGAATTATAAGTCCATCTGACAGTCTCCATGAACTATGGTAATCGACCGTCCCTTCATACAACTCGCCCATTAATGCTGTGTTTGAATCTGGATAAGCTGGATTATACTCTTCTGAGTTTACCGGTGTGCCATATTTGCGGATATATAGATTCTTATAATAATCATATGTACTGACAAGAGTCTTCCATTCACCACTATAGCCGAATGTAACTATGACACCATACACACTTTTCCCGTCATCAGTAGCGACTACTTCTACGAATGACTTTTGCCCGGCAAAGTCTCCTAAAAACAATCTTATATTCTTATCACGGTCAAGAGGCGTAAAACCTTTTGCTTTGAGTTTCTTTGTTCTGTATTGTTTTGCGCATTTAAGTATGTTTTATTAAATCGCTAATGCAATGAAATCCATTTTCAAACGTTATTGTCTTACATACACATATCTCTCCAATTATGTCAAGACAAGCAACGAAGATAAATATAAGCGAGGAGCAACGAACTGCTTTGGAAAATGGATACCGGAATGGTTCTACCCACTCGTTCCGGATGCGATGCCTTATGGTATTAGGCAAAGCGGATGGACTGAGCAATGCAGCTGCAGGAGTGCGGGTCGGACAAACGTACCAGCAGGTAATGCATTGGGTCAGAAGATTCCAGTCCGACGGAATTGCGGGACAGAGAAACAAACCGGGGAATGGCCGTATGCGCATTATCAGCACCAAGAAGGACAAGGAGGCGGTGAGAGAGGCTATACGAAAGCATCGCTAGAGTGTTTCCAAAGCCAAGGTAGCCTGGGAGGAAGCTACCGGGAAACAAATCAAGGACGAAGCCTTCAGGAATTTTTTATTCTTGATGGCGCAAGATTTGGACGTATAAGAAAAACGCCCAAAGGGATACCCTCGCCACAGGAGTACGCTTATAAGAAGGAACTCCTGCAAGAGCTTGAACGTCAATGAGAATCCGGACTCATTGATTTGTATTACGGTGATGAAAGCCATGTATTCACCGAAGGATATGTGCCTTATGCGTGGGAATTAAAAGACGAGGACTTCTGTGTGCCCGTATATAAATGCAGCAGACTCAACATCTTCGGGATGATTGACCGCAATTGCGTTTACCATGGTTTACCACTGAGGATAATATAAACTCCGACAGGTTCATCGATTTTATGGAAGGCTTCTCTCTTGGCATCCGCAAAGAGACCGTAGTCGTTTTGGACAACTACACTGTCCACAAGAGCCGTAAGGTGAAGGACTGCCTTCAAAGATGGAAGGACAGAGGTCTCCATATATTCCATCTCCCTCCTTACTCCCCTCACCTCAATATCGCCGAAACCCTTTGGCGTATAATGAAAAGGAAATGGATACAGCCACATCACTATGGAAATAAGCATAGACTGTTCTCCACCGTAGAAGACATTCTCTCCAACGTTGGAAAACAATACTTGATTAATTTCAGTAGGTCCGCGGCTTAACATGTCAATACATTAATTTATTTTTACGAGATACTTATTAGGTACAATGCAATACAAATCCTTAACTACTTTGTTAATGAGATGAATGGTAAACATTGGCTTGAGTCTGTAGTCATCGTCCAATTACACAAGGTGACTATTCATACACGCTTATCTATTATTGAGTCCCTTTAAGACTGTGTATCGTTTGCCGCTTGGAGTGGTTTCAACTTTAACGATTGTGTCTTCAAACTTTTTTACTGTCTCTTTCAAAACTGATTCACTCACACCAGACAAATGGGCAAGTTTCCTTACTGTACTTATTTCGCCTGAACGAGATTTCAAAACATTATAGACGGCACGCTCTGAATCTGTAAATATCGAATCGACCGATACTTGGTTATTTCTCCTCCATCGCATATGACAAAATGATAGCCCTCGTTCAAGCCAATTCCTAAAGCCCCCCTTTTGTTCTATAGGCTCATGCCTTTTAGTGAACGCCGTACAATCATAATGGATTGTATTGTCATAATCATTCGGATTTTTATGGTGAGTCTGTACTTGATCATAATAATCTTTCTCCGATTGCAGTATGAGCAATTTCGGGTCAAGGTTGTCGAAAAGACAGAAGTGCTCGTAAATCACCTTCGAAGTATTTCTATATTTTGGATAAAGTCCGTTATAATAAAGAATTGCCAGTTCATATGTTGAGAGTTGTGCCCGTAATAAGTCGGCACACAGATCCCGGATGTCATCTTGCTTTTTATTCTCGATATCCCCTAGGTCAGATTCTTTAATGAATTTGAGTATTCGATATACAGTTCGGAAATAATGGTCAAAGTGTTCTTCTGTTACCTTTCTTATAGACCTATACAAATCTTCAGTTTGGGAGGCAGAAGGGACGGACATATTAAGCCTAATATAATCACGAATATTTCGGCCTTCCGCTCGCTCATCATAGATATATTTAAAACAAGCCCTGCCCGATATGTCATTGCCGGAGTAATAACCGGATTGCTGCTGAGTCTCAGGATACACACCCTGATTGTATGATGGATTCCACGCATTTGGGATTCCGTCACCGGGGTTTACAGAGAAAGGAGCTACTGGCTTCAATGAAATTCTCAGTTGCGCGACGATTTCGGAAAGCATCGAAAGCATGGCAAGGCATTGCTCGTGAAACTGTGCAATTCTTGCTCTCTCATCATCTTTTGCATCCTTGCGAAGCTGATATATTAATGTCACCACAACGAATGTCATGGCTAAAGCGGAGAAAATTGCGTTCCAGAAACCTGCGCTATCTCCGAAAGTGCCTAAATCGCCTATTGACCGTTCTTGAACCTGAGTAGGTGTCGGTATGCGTTCAATAACTCTGCTATTGAGAAATAGTGAGTCCTTTTTTAATTTCAGAGTATCTGAAATTAAAATTTTGGAATATTCAGCAGTTGCTTTCGCGGATTGATCTTGAACGGCCGTATATGGGTGCATATCATACAGTAATGGGGTGATGAATATGATTAGCCAGCCAAAGAGGAACGGGAAGAATAGTATTACAAGGCCAATCCCCACCAGCTTATTATATTTTGATCTCATACCTTTTATCGTTTCTCCCAAGACTCAGATTCAAAAAATTTTCGGAAGCCTTTATTATTGGGCAAATCGAGAAGTACTCTGCGTTGCTCCTCAGAAAGCATCGGTGTAACAATATCATCCCAAAAATCCTCCCAAATCTCATCGACACAATTAAACCAGATTTCCTTTAATTCCTTATTGGTAAATTCCAGGTTGAAATGGTTGTCAATCTTATATCCCGATTCTTTAAGTTTTCTAAGATTAACGTCAGGATTATCTTTAGGATTAAAGTGGAGATTCCGAACAAAAGCGCGCTCTGAGAAACGTTTCTCTTGTAACAGCATAGATAATTTGCCGACTAAAGGTTCTTTTGGATAAAGTCCACGAC
>JAIDXA010000183.1 GCA_029058705.1 Paramuribaculum sp.
ATCACAAGCCCGACAAACCGACCATCGACTTCAGCTTCGGAATGGGAAAAATCGATTCCGTCGGCGTTGAAACCGCCGATCATGTCTGCTCCCGTTTTTTTGAGAATCCGATACATCTGTCCGACAGCGTTGCAGAATGTGTCGGACATTGTTTCGTCACCGCAGCCAAACAGTCCAATCTGTTTGCCTTTGAGATCCATCGCCGCGACACCGTCAAGGAAATCGTGCATATCGTCCTGAAGTTCGCCATCGCCCCATGTGCTTGAACCAAAAAGCAGCACGTCGTATTGTCCGACTGCGGAGGGGGCTGTGCGGGAGACATCATGGACATCGCCGCCGCCGACTCCAAGCGCTGCGGCAATTCCGGCAGCGACTTCTTCGGTTGTGCCGGTAGTAGATCCGTAGAAAATTCCGATAGTTTTCATATCAATATGTCGTTTTTTTTAAATCAATGCGGATATATATTCCACAAATAAAACGAGGGGGTGAGGAGATTTGTTCGGCAAACGATGCGGGTGTCAATGCGACATCCAGACTTTCGGGAGGCACTGCATAAAACAAAAAGTCATAAAGATGTTAATTTGCCAAAAAGTTTAAATGACATAGTTAGGGATATTGCGTGAAAATATGTAATTTTGCACTCTATAATTCAAACAACAAAATCAATCGGAATATTGATTCATTATTTAATGTTCAATTTTAGAAGCTAATGTCTGACAAAAGAGTAATCAAAACGGCGCTGATCTCAGTCTTTCACAAAGATGGTCTTGATAACATTTTAAACATGCTGCATGCACAGGGAGTCAAATTTCTCTCGACCGGCGGCACGAAAACATTTATTGAAAGTCTCGGCTTCCCGTGTGAGGCAGTTGAAGACCTGACCTCATACCCGTCGATTCTCGGCGGTCGCGTCAAGACTCTTCATCCGAAGGTGTTCGGCGGAATCCTGAACCGTCGCGAAAACGAAGGTGACCGCGAGCAGATCAGTCAGTATGAGATTCCGGAAATAGACTTAGTGATCGTTGATTTGTATCCATTTGAAGCCACAGTCGCATCCGGAGCATCGCATGAGGACATCATAGAGAAGATCGACATAGGCGGAATCTCCCTGATCCGTGCAGGAGCAAAAAACTACCGCGACGTCATCATTGTCGCATCCAAGGCCCAGTACGGACCTCTGGCGGAGCTTATCAGCCGCAACGGTGCCGCTTCAAATCTATCGGAGCGGCAGTTCTTTGCAAAAGAGGCATTCAAGGTTTCGTCGGGCTACGACACCGCGATTTTCAATTATTTCGATTCGCTCGATGCGGAAGGGCCGACAGCGATGCGCGAAGCCTACGACAACAAAATGCATCTCCGCTATGGGGAGAATCCTCATCAGAAAGGGTCGTTTTTCGGTGATTTCGCCCGCATGTTCACACAGCTCCACGGCAAAGAGATTTCCTATAACAATCTTCTTGACATCGACGCTGCGGTCAGCCTCATATCGGAGTTTGAAGAGCCGACATTCGGAATACTCAAGCACAACAACGCCTGCGGCATAGCGACACGTCCGACTATGCTTGAAGCCTGGACAGATGCGTTGGCGGGAGATCCGGTTTCGGCATTCGGGGGCGTTCTTGTCGCCAACCGTGAGATAGATGCTGCAACCGCAGACCAGATCAACAAGATTTTCCTCGAGGTTATCATAGCGCCGTCATATACCGAAGAGGCGTTTGCAATTCTTGCCCAGAAGAAAAACCGAATCATTCTCCGCCAGAACGAGAAGCTCTCGACAAAATATCAGTTCCGCAGCATTCTCAACGGAGCGCTGCTGCAGGAACGTGATCTCAAGACAGAGACTCCGGCTGACCTCACGCCGGTTACAGAAGTAAAACCGACGGAGGGTCAGATCGCCGACCTGCTTTTCGCAAACAAGGTTGTGAAGAACAGCAAGAGCAATGCCATCGTTCTTGCGAAGAACAACATGCTGCTTGCCTCGGGTGTCGGCCAGACATCACGCGTAGACGCCCTCAAGCAGGCAATTGCAAAAGCTCATTCATTCGGGTTTGACCTCAATGGAGCTGTCATGGCTTCGGATGCCTTCTTCCCGTTTGCAGACTGTGTCGAGATCGCCCACAAGGCAGGCATCACATCTGTCATCCAGCCTGGCGGATCGATCCGCGACCAGGAAACGATAGACTACTGCAATGCAAACGGCATGGCAATGGTTACAACCGGCATCCGTCATTTCAAACATTAATTTCCCTCAGCAATCCCTCCTCCCAATTATCCACCAACAAAAATTATGGGACTTTTTTCATTCAACAAAGAAATTGCGATTGACCTCGGAACGGCCAATACGATTATAATCCACAATGACAAGATTGTCATCGACGAACCGTCGATCGTTGCAATCGATGTCCGCACAGGCAAACCCATTGCCGTCGGCAAAGACGCCCAGCCTATGATGGGGAAGGAAAACGACAACATCCGCACGATCCGACCTCTGCGACAGGGAGTGATCGCTGATTTCAATGCGGCAGAAATGATGATCCGCGGCCTTGTCGGCAAGGCAAGTTCCAAGAGCCGATGGTTCAGCCCGTCAATGAGAATGGTTGTCGGCATACCCTCCGGATCGACTGAGGTAGAGATCCGTGCGGTCAGAGACTCATCGGAGCATGCAGGAGGCCGCGATGTCTATATGCTTTATGAACCGATGGCGGCAGCGCTCGGAATCGGCATAGACGTGCTTGCACCGGAAGGCAACATGATTGTTGACATAGGCGGCGGCACGACCGAGATCGCAGTGATCTCGCTCGGCGGCATCGTGTCGAACAAGAGCATCCAGATTGCCGGCGACGACCTTACGGATGACATTCAGGAACATATGCGCCGCGTCCACAATGTCCGCGTGGGCGAACGCACCGCGGAGCTAATCAAGATGAATGTCGGTTCGGCGTTGACCGAGCTTGACAATCCACCGCAAGATTACATTGTTCACGGACCGAACGTGATGACAGCCCTTCCGATGGAGGTTCCTGTCTCGTATCAGGAGATTTCGCATTGTATCGAACGAACGATCTCGAAGATCGAGACAGCCGTTCTCGGCGCACTTGAGATGACACCACCGGAGCTATATGCAGACATTGTGAAGAACGGCATCTATCTTGCCGGCGGCGGGGCATTGCTCCGCGGTCTGGACAAGCGTCTGACCGACAAGATCGGAATTCAGTTCCACGTTGCTGAAGATCCATTGCTCGCAGTTGCAAAGGGAACAGGAGTGGCATTGAAGAATATCGACAAATTCTCGTTCCTCATACGTTGATCGTTCCCGGATGGCAAATTGCCAACGGGACAGGACAGGGCGACAGGCTTTCCGTTTGCCGGCATCGCCGACCGCCCTCCCCTCTACGGCTTTCGTCGATTCCACAGACAATGATGTCTGAGGGATGGACGAAAAGCGGGAATAAATGCAAAGCAAAGCCGCGGGCCGGGCCCCAAAG
>JAIDXA010000184.1 GCA_029058705.1 Paramuribaculum sp.
TTCAGCAACAATCTCAAACATTTCACAAGTCTACGAAATAAAAGATGCCGACTTATCGCAAGCCGGCATCCTCGGATTAGCAGTTATTACATAACCAAAATAAATTCGTTTACCAGACGCTGTTTATTTCAACTTCCGATGATTCTTTTCCTTTTCCGTTGCAACGGCGGCACACACCGGGATTGGATGCGCATTTGTTGCATTCCGAAGGATCGAGGAATCCGACGCCGTCGCAGTGCGGGCATACACCGGCGCCGTCGCAGCTGCCGCATGTGTGGGTAATTGTGTCGGTTGATCCTCCTAAGAGAGTTCCAAGCATGGCCATGCCCATGTCGCCTGAGCCGCCTCCGAAATCTCCCATGAGATCCGAAATCCCGCTTTGCAGCACTCTCTGGTGATCCAGATTTATACGGCTGTTGTCTACGGTCACAATTTCGTCAGCCATTACAGGATCTTTAAGGGAGAAATCGACAAGTGAAATGCCGAATTTGAACGGATTGACGTTCTGGAGATTTGTGTTCATGCCGATTCCACACCATTGATAGGGCACGGCAAATCTGATGTCGCCCGTGAAATTTGCTGAAGTGACGTCTATTGCGAATATTGCAGAGCATTTTCCAAGATTGTCACGCATCAGGTTGTTGTCGCTCGATAACGGTTCGATTATGCAGAAAATACGCTTTCCCGCGCAGTCAGGGATAGCTACTGAGACGCTGCCTTTGAGGCATGCTCCGGTGTTGTCGAGCATTATGTTGCGGTCTATTCTGAAAATCATCTCGTTAAGACCCATGTTGTCTATTTCGAGATTTCGGATCATGCCGTTGCCTATCGGCGCGGGTTTTCCCGCTGTGCGTCTTGTTGTTGTGCTGAATTGTGTAGCTGTTGCGCTGTTTTGTTGTATTGTCGAGGCCGGCAAGGGTTCTGAGGAGGATGTAGACGTGTTTTCTTCACTCCCGAGAATGCCCGAAGTGGCATTGTTCAGAATCTGTTTACCTTGGTTTTCCAGATCTTTTTTTGCTTCTTTCAAAGCGCTTTTACCGGCTTTCTTAAGTTCTTTCCAAATACTGGCATCAGCTGGGGCCGGAGTTACGATTATAATGGATAAAAATACTAAAAGATGGTTTATCAAGTGTTTCATTTCAGTCTCTTTTTAGAATTCATTTTTTTCGAATTTAATAGTGAAATTGAAATTTTCGTCAACATAGCCGTGTTCTCCCTGATAGCTGTAACGGCTATAGCCATTGACATAGGGGTTGCAAAGGGTGTTTTTGTTTTGCAGATCCATAGTAGTGGGATTGAGCCAATAGACGCAGCGGCTTGTTGAGTTTTCACCAAAATATATTAGTTTGTTGTCTGAAAAGATAAGATGGTCTCCTTTGTGACTTATGTTGGGATCCGGAATGCGTCCCCAGGCGAGTCTGTCCATATTTTCGTCGAGCAACACATAAATAGAGGCTCCAATGCCCGTATATTCCAGTTCTGCGATGGCGCGGCCATTGACAAATGGAGTGATATAACAGATCGCGCCTTCTTTTGCTCCTCTACCATAAGGGCCTTGCTTCTTGTTGCCATTTTTGTCGATCAGATAGATTGCGCCGTCGCGAGCTGTTACTCTTGCATAGCCGGAGTTGAAATCTGACGGTCGGTTACTGAAAGATGCGGGAATCAGTTCGCGGCCCGATTTGTCAATGAACCCCCATTTCCCTTTTGTGCCCGACCCTGCATCCGGAACAAGAAACATTGCCATACCGTCATGGAAATCCCCGACATAGGCATATTTGGGGGTGATTGCCATCGCGCCTGACTGATTTCTGAATCCCCAGACAAGTTTTCCCGACTGAGGATCTTTTGCCATGACAGCGGTAAGGCCTTCGCTTTCTTCCCGCATGATGGCAGCAAGGTCTGTTGTGGATGAAATCGACGAGCTTAGCTCAACTGATAGATTATCGAATATGAAATCACCGTTTGTGTTGATATATTTAAGAGTGAACGGACCGGTAAACTCGGTTTTGCCGATCACTACAGCGGCTACACCGTTGACAAAATACGGCGAGCTCCCTAAGGCATCGATAGTTTTGATATCTTTTCCTGCTTTATCGCGGATTACGATTGCTTTTTTTCCGTTGATTGAAGTCTTTTCCAACGTCCTGCCGTTGCAGAATCGTGGCATCAGCTTGTGGTTCTGTTCAGTAATATAAGAATCGAATAACTTCTCTCCGCGGTTGTTGATATAGAAGCAATTCCCTTTTCCTGCATTGATATATGCAATTCCTTCGTAGAAGTCTCCGAATTCGGGTGTGTCATCAAATGTGAGATGAACCGTAGTGGAGGTCTGGTTGGGAGAGTGGAAACAACCGCGGATATTGGTGAAATCAGCTCCGGCTGTCGAAGGGTGTAGGTGTTCGACCTCTTTAGGCGCGTTAAGCTCAGCCGAATCTGGAATGTAATTCAGCTGCTTGGCACTTACTTTCTTGTTGTCCGTTGAGATGTAATTGGTTCCGGATGCGGCATTTCCTGATTTAGAGTTGCCTACCGAGCGGCCCATATTGTCACTGCTTGAGGCTTCATCGCTTCCGCTCCAATTGCCAAGAGCCTCTTTCCCTTTAGATTTTAAAGCCTCTTTCTGGGTCTTTAAGGCTTCTTTTCCCGCTTTTTTCAAATCTTTCAGAATACCAGCCTCGATAGACGCCGGTGTGGCAGACGCAAACAGAACCCCCACCAGTAAGATACGCGTTAACTTCATACGTGAATGATTTAAGATGATATTTAGATAAATGAAAAATGTTTATCTTTGCAAAATTTTGAAACACAACTTGTCTGTACTTGTTACAGGCAAATCAGATAAATGACGTTATAGTGGTCAGAGGGCTTCGCATTAATGTATTTTGCGGATTGTGCGCAGTCCAGAGGGAGCGGTGACTATAAGAATCACGCTTCCATGAGTGCCGGCCAGTGGAACTGCCAGAGGGGAGTTGATATCTGTCCATGCTGTTTTTGATATGGCTGCACCGCTTAGTGTAAACAACTCGACAATACAGCCGGATTCAATATTGCTGCCCGACAGTATGAGCCGGTCTCCGTGGCGCGTAGCGTCAAGAATCATTTTCCAGCTTATTTCGTCAAAGCCGGACGCGTCTGATATTTCAAACGGAGCTTCAAAAATAGTGGCCCATCGTCCAAAGCTGTCGCATCCACGCAATGTCATCGAGTGGAGTCCGGTTGTCAGATCATGTGTTGGGATAGAGAATGATATTTTATCCGGATTGTCAGTGGTGATCGGAATCGCTTTGCCTGTTCCCGGATCGGAGTCCACGTAGTATTCAATTCTGGATAGATCTGGGAATCCATCGCAGATATAGAGAGCGAGTGTGATTGTGGTCGACCAATTCTCCTGGTTGTCTTTCGCACGTACAGAAATCGTGTGGGCTCCTGTCGGGATGTCGTTGAGTGGCAGTTGAAACTGATTGTCGCCGAATATTCCTGAGAAGGTTATGCCGGAGGAGTCTATGCCATTGTCATCATCGATGAATATCTCGATGCTGATATTCCCGGTTGTTTGGGCATGCGCCGTTATCCGTGGAGTTATGGCAGCCGCCAGTATAAGGACGCCTGGTAGAAAGCGGTTAACAACTGTCATTTTGCTTTGCCGATTTTAATGGTTATGTTTAGATTCTCGCCTTTGGCGACCGATTCAGGCATTATTATATTCTTAATCACCGGACCGGTAGGTAAGCCACTTAATATGTATGGGTCATCTCCTGAAAATGCTCCTTTGGTAGTGGTCAGGGTGATGTCGATATCTTTTATTTCCCTGTCGTTGCTGTAGAACAACGACAGCTCCGAGTAAGGTGAAGATGAAGAATAGTCACAGAACAGGTTGTCGGCGAAAGAGCAGCCCGTGTTGGTTGATCCATTTTTTATGGTGGGGCTGATATTGTTTTCTATTACACAGTTGGATAGGTTTATGCAGGCTGTTCCATATCTGGGCACTATCGTATTCCGACTTATCGTGGCATAGCTCAGGTTGCTGAGGCAAGCGTTTGTTCCACAGAAGAATAAATTGTTGGTTATTTGGAAATATGTCGCTGCCTTGCTGTAGGAATCTCCCTGGATTCCGCTGAATATGAAGTTCTGATGGATCACACAGTTGGAAATAGCCGATTCTGAATAGGAGTAATGGGTTGAGCAATAAATTGCTGTGACATGGCAACGGGTCACTGTGATTTTGTCGTTTTTGAGATATATGCTTCCGTCTACGTGCAGCCCCGTAAGAGTCGCTCCTTCAGCGGTAACTGTCACTTCGTCGAATTTCGCTTCAAGTGTGCCTTCGGCGGATGTTCCTTCAAGGTCAAGAAAATATCCCGGGCCTTTCACTGTGACCTTTTTGCTGACGGTTATTTTGCCATAGCTCGTATTTGAACCGTCAACGACAATTACATCTCCGTCGCTGGCCGCTGAAAGGGCTTCGTTGAAAGTGGTGTACTGTGCGCCTGATCCGGTTGTATTGTTGACGCGAAAGGTTGCTGCGCTTATTGATGCTTGTGCGATAAGCGCGATAAAAAACGGGATGAACAGCTTTTTCATTGTCAGATAATGAGTTGGTTTGCGTAAGTCTTATTTTTATTCTAAATGATTGAGCCCTGTGGTTCTGAATGCGTTTTATTGTAGCCTGACTGCTTCGCGGAAGGGTGTGGGGACGCGATACCGAAAAACACCGGATCTGTCAGGATGCCTCAGGAAGCAGTTGTTGATTTCTGAAATGCAGATTGATTGCCGATAGGCGTGAAACGCATGTGTTTAGAGTGGAGTGACTCCCGTTTACCCCGGATGAATAAATAGAAAGCGTGGGAATCTTACTTTTGCCCGTTCCACCTCTTGAGGCCTTCGCATTGCCCATCATCAGAGAACGGACAACGCAGAACCCACGCAAATATGAACTATATGACCGTCCGGCGGCGTGCTCACGCACACCTCCGGCGGATGGTGTTCATATCCAAGTGGCGTTTCCCGTTGCCTCATTCTTGCCGATGATTAGAAGTTGCGAAGTTCCAAGAGGACAAGAATCAAGCGCGAATAAACGCATTTCTTAAAAAAGTCTTATTTCCCGCCCGCAATTCCCGAAGGCGGGTCCTGCGATCGTTAAACTTTGCAAAACTACGAAAAATATTTCAGAAAAATGTCATTCTGTCGAAAAAATCTGTTTATGGATAGAAAAAGCGGATCCGGCGTCTGTTGCGCCGGATCCGCTGTGGGTCAGTCGGTTGGATTCAGATGGGGATTACCAGATGATCACGCGCTCTGCTTCGGGGCGGAACATCGGGTCGCCTTCTTTGATCTGGAATGCCTTGAAGAAGGGTTCGAGGTTGCGGAGGGTTACGTTGACGCGGTTTTCGCCGAGCGAGTGCACGTCGCCTGTTGTCAGTGAGCGGATCGCTTCTTCGCGGATGTTCTGTCCCCACAGGTTGGCATAGTTGAGATAGAATGCCTGGAAGGGGGTGAATCCGTCGATGGTTGTATTCTCAACATCGATGCCTTTCTTTTTCTGTGAGTCGAGGAAGGCTGTCATGGCCACGCGCAGACCGCCCTGGTCGGCGATGTTCTCGCCCATGGTGTAGGTTCCGTTGGCGTGGAGT
>JAIDXA010000185.1 GCA_029058705.1 Paramuribaculum sp.
CCACAAGAATGATTTATAACATTTTTTTCGTAGTAAATTTAAACAGTTTCTTAGATCCCTGTGTCATTTCCATCTATTGTTTTTGACGGCTGCAGTAGTCACGGCGCTGGCAGAAACAACTCAGGAAAACCATAATTATTCTGTTATTCGGGTTAAATTCAAACATTCTTCAACAGTATGAATTGGTTCGAAAGTCTCTTCTGGGAACAATCGGCGCTGCAAGCCCTGTGTGTGATCTCAGTCATAATAGCGATCGGACTGGGATTGGGAAAACTCCGCCTGTGCGGAATCTCGCTCGGTGTGACATTTGTGTTTTTCACAGGCATTATGGCCGGACACATCGGACTTTCAATTGATCCCGAGATACTCAAATATGCCGAAGACTTCGGTCTGATGCTGTTTGTCTACGAACTGGGGCTGAAAGTCGGGCCCGGCTTTTTCAGCTCGTTCCGCTCCGGAGGCATAAAACTCAACCTTCTCGGACTCGGACTCGTTCTGACCGGCTCCGCTGTAGCGGTCGCGCTCAGTTTTCTGATGGCGATTCCGATGACCGACATGGTTGGCATCCTAAGCGGGGCAACAACAAACACCCCCTCTCTTGGAGCGGCACAGCAGGCCATCAGCCAGCTCGGTCTTTCAACCGAAGGTGCGGCGCTCAGCTGTGCCGTGACATATCCGTTAGGCGCCGTAGGTGTGATTCTGGCGTTCATTGTTGTAAAGAAATTCATTGCCCGCAAAAACGATTACGAACAGCGCTGCCATAACGACTCCGACCACACATATGTAGCCGAATTCAGAGTGACCAATCCCGGCATCTTCGGCATGTCGCTGAAGGAGATAAACGCCTTGGGCGCAATCCAGTTCGTCGTGTCTCGCTTATGGCACGACGACAACGTGTCGATTCCCGGTCCTGACGACATACTCCATGACAACGACCGCGTCCTGGTGATCACCAACGAGGACCAGGTGGCAAAGCTCACGGTGCTTTTTGGAGAGAAAAGCGACCGCGACTGGAACAAACCCGACATCAACTGGGACTCTGTCGACAAAAACCTGCTCTCACGCACCATCACAATCAGCAAACCACAACTCAACGGACGCCGTCTCGGTTCACTCAGACTGCGCGGAATTTACGGTGTAAACATCTCCCGCGTATCACGGTCAGGTGTGCGGCTGCTGGCGCGTCCCGATCTCATTCTGCAGCTCGGCGACCGACTGACCATCGTCGGCACATCCGACGCCATCAACAAAGTGGGCGCCATCGTAGGAAATTCCGACACCGACCTCAAGGACCCGAATCTCGCCGCCATCTTTATCGGAATCGTCCTGTCTTTGATCGTCGGCTCAATTCCAATCTCGATCCCGGGCATCGCTGTGCCGATAAAACTCGGGCTGGCTGGTGGCCCCATCGTCGTGGGTATTCTCATCGGCCGGTTCGGGCCTCAATTCCAAATGGTCACATACACCACCCGGAGCGCCAACCTGATGTTGCGCGGAATCGGACTCTCGCTCTTTCTCGCATGTCTCGGCCTCGATGCCGGAAGCCAGTTCATCGACACCATACTGCGTGGCAACGGTCTGACTTGGGTCGCAGCTGGCTTCATCATAACGATAGTCCCCTCTCTGGCAATGACTGTGGCCGCCATGCGATGGTGGCACTTCGACTTCGGCACTGCAGCCGGAATGGTCAGCGGAGCAATGGCCAACCCAATGTCAA
Organism: Paramuribaculum sp.; assembly: GCA_029058705.1. Classification (GTDB taxonomy): domain Bacteria; phylum Bacteroidota; class Bacteroidia; order Bacteroidales; family Muribaculaceae; genus Paramuribaculum. Next base: position 1,718 of record JAIDXA010000185.1, read on the forward strand.
TGACCTATGCCGGAGAAATCACTCCCGGCGACAACGCTGCCGTCGCCTACGCAACCACCTATCCCCTCTCCATGTTCGCCCGCGTCGTCATTGCCCAGCTCCTCGTCCTCTGCTTCATCTGATCCAGACAAATCCCCAATTCAGAAACCGTTTAAATTTAGAGAGTGTTTGGATTTAAATCAAATTAAGATTGAATGGATTTTTTGAGCGGATTCCGCGAGTTGAAGAGGGAGCATAGCGGGCTATGTGACCGATGAGACTTGGCGGAATTCGCCAAAAAAGACCTCAGGATTATTTTGAAGTTTCTGCCGTTCATGCGTATCTGTTAACGCGGTTTAAATTCAAACACTCTCTAAAACCAAATAGTCTCTCAGGTTTCTCTTTCGTAAATATTGGAACTGTTTCTACACGACATTTATTGAATTTGGCATCCGCTTCCCTGTAACACGGCCTTATCTTTGCGGCGATATGTTGCAACCCCGCCCATATATACCGCCCCGCACACGCCACCTCTTCCGCCGCGACTATGCCGCACAGTTCGAACGCTGGGCCGGCTACCGTCTGCATCCCCATGCGCGCCGGGCAGTTGCCCGTCTCGAGCGGCAGCGCGCACGCCGTCAGCCGCAGCGGCTCATCCTCTGCAACACACCCTCATCCATCGACATCGTGCGC
>JAIDXA010000186.1 GCA_029058705.1 Paramuribaculum sp.
AAACTCGGTTTTTCAAATCCGAAGACCGAGTTCTTCAAACAAATTGCTAATTTTGCACTTGCCAGTTGAATCTGCGCGGAAAATATTGACAATAGTTTTTATGCTCCGATTGGGAAGGTCCGATATATTTTTCGTAAATTTGCATTTAATTAAGCAAATTAGACTTTAAATGAAACGACTTTCCAATTATATAGCCGCACTTGCATTGGCCGGATTACTGTTCAGTTGCAAAAGCGATCCACAATGGCATGTCGACGGACGCATCGAAGGCGCCGACGGTCAGACCATGTATGTAGAAGCATCCGATAACGGACAGTGGTATGTCATTGACTCGGTCTCCCTCGGAAGCTCCGGCAATTTCTCGTTCACCCAGAGAGCTTGCGGATACCCTGACATATACCGCCTGCGTCTGGGCGAAAAGACCCTCTATTTCCCGATCGACAGCATAGAGACTGTGACAGTTATCTCGAAAGCGGCAGCCTTCGATCATGACTACACGCTTGCCGGCACCGAAGCAGCCGAACAGCTGATGAATGTTGACCGCAAGGTAATCAACGCGATCAGCTCGACAGGAGAAAACAGATGGAAACCAGATTCAGCCCTCAAACGCGAGCTCTCGCTCATGTTGCTTGAAAACCCGTCGGGGATTGTTTCATACTATATCATCAACAAGAGAGTCGGAGGAGTTCCACTCTTCAATCCCAACGACCGCAATGATCTGAAAGTCATCGGTGCGGTGGCCAATGCATTCGACATGTACCGCCCGACTGACCCTCGCACGAAATATCTGCGCAACCTCTTCCTCACAAACAAACGCGTCACATTGCCGGCCGATACGCTCATTGCCAAAGAGACAACGCTCATAGATGTCAGCCTCTATGACCGCAAGGGGACCAGACAGGAGCTCAAAGATGTCGCTGCGAAGAACCGTGTCGTTGTCCTTTCATTCACCGCCTACGGATCAGAATACTCGCCAGCCCTCAACATTGAGCTGAACAAGCTATACACCAAGCATCATGCCGACGGGCTGGAGATCTATCAGATCGGTTTCGATGAAAATGAATACGACTGGCGCGAGACCGCATCGAATCTGCCCTGGATATGCGTCTACAACGCTCCGACAGACGGTCCGCAGGTGCTAAATTCATATAATGTTGGCGCACTGCCGGCCATATTCGTAATCCAGAACGGTGAGATACGGGAACGTCTGACAGACGCGACCAAAATCGAACAGACTGTCGCGCGATACATGTAATGAAAACATTGGACGTTGCCATAGCGACCTGGCAACCTGAAGGCATCCGTCGAGTCGAGGCAATGTATCTGCCTCG
>JAIDXA010000187.1 GCA_029058705.1 Paramuribaculum sp.
CTGTTATATAGAATAAAAATTGTTCTATTATTCCTATTTTTGGACAAAAGAGCGTACAATTTGCGACTATTGGACTAATCGTTGAAAATAAGCTATATCTTTGCGGAAAGCTCAATTCCTAACTTCGAAACAAACTATCCAATGGCTGATAATAAACTTTTCATTCCTGATCCCTCGCGAATCGAGCGTTATTCGACTCAATTCAGCAGTTTCGAAAACGATTACGTTTTTTCCCGCGTGTCGAAAAATGAGAATTTCAACGAATTCACATCCCATTCGATGAAAATGGGAGGAATGACCATTGTTTTGTGTCTCGACGGAGAATTCGAACTTGACATAAACCTCGAAACCTATAACATACAGGCCAACAACCTCATCATAGCCGGGCCAGACAGTGTTCTGAGTGTCAAGAACGTCAACTGGGACAAACTCGACACCTATGTATTTGTCATATCTCCGGAATTCATCCGCGACATCAATTTCGAACTGAACCTTGTTGCAACGATGAGTCTGACATCAAGCCGCCCGCCGCTGATCAAACTGACACCGGAAGAAGTAAGACTGATGATCAGATATTTCGAACTGATCCACTATAACACAGTCGAAAACAGCGACGCGCGTTATGTCCGGTCAATCTCACGCTCCCTGATAGCAGCTTCCGTCTACCAGCTCATGCAGTTCTTCTCGATGAGGATGGACGAGAACGAGACTCCGAAACTCTCACGGCGCGCGAGCTACGTCAAAGAATTCCTCCACCTGGTCAACCAGCATCACCGGCGCGAGCGCGGAGTCGCCTTCTACGCGTCGAAACTCTTCATTTCCGCAAAATATCTCTCACTGATCATAAAGGAAAGCACCGGACGTTCCGCGGCCGAATGGATCGACGACTATGTAATTCTTGAGGCGAAGAATCTGCTGCGCTTTTCCGGCAAGAATGTACAACAGATCGCCTACGAACTTAACTTCAGCAACCAATCGTCGTTCGGAAAGTATTTCAAGCATCTGACCGGAATGTCGCCGACAAAATTCCAGCGCAGCTGACAGCAAAAACTGCAGCCGCCCCAGATGTAATATCCGCCGGCAAGTGAAGAAATGGAAGAAAATACGGACTATATTTTGTGCGTTCAGCCATTATTCTTAACTTAGCTGACCAATTTTATCAGAAAACATAAAAACTCAGAATAATAATGGCTAAAGTTATCATTATCGGAGCGGGTGGCGTCGGCACCGTCGTTGCCCACAAATGCGCGCAGAATCCAGAAGTGTTTACCGAAATTGTGCTTGCATCACGCACCCGCAGCAAATGCGAGGCGATTGCCCGCAAAATCGGAGGGGGACGCATAAAGACTGATTCCGTCGATGCCGACAGCGTCGAACAGCTTGTCGAGCTGTTCAACCGCCATCGTCCCGACATAGTAATCAATGTTGCCCTGCCCTATCAGGACCTGACAATCATGGACGCCTGTCTGGAATGCGGTGTGAACTATCTCGACACTGCCAACTACGAGCCACGCGACGAAGCGCATTTCGAATATTCATGGCAATGGGCCTACAAAGAAAAATTCGAGAAGGCCGGCCTGACAGCCATTCTCGGATGCGGATTCGACCCCGGAGTTTCCGGCGTTTTCACCGCATATGCCGCAAAACATCATTTTTCCGAAATGGAATATCTTGACATCGTCGACTGCAACGCCGGCGACCACGGAAAAGCTTTTGCGACAAACTTCAACCCCGAGATCAACATACGCGAAATAACTCAGAACGGCCGTTATTACCAGGATGGCGAATGGGTAACTACCGGTCCCCTTGAAATCCACAAACCGCTTACATATCCCAACATCGGCCCGCGCGAGTCGTATCTGCTCTACCATGAAGAACTGGAAAGCCTCGTCAAGAACTATCCGTCGATCAAACGCGCACGCTTCTGGATGACATTCGGACAGGAATATCTGACCCATCTGCGCGTAATCCAGAACATCGGCATGGCACGCATCGACGAAATCGACTATAACGGAATGAAAATCGTGCCGCTCCAGTTCCTCAAAGCTGTCCTACCCAACCCGCAGGACCTCGGCGAGAACTATCAGGGCGAAACTTCGATCGGATGCCGCATTGAAGGTCTTGACAAAGACAAAAACCATCTGACATATTACATCTACAACAATTGTTCACACGAAGCCGCCTACCGTGAAACCGGCATGCAGGCAGTGAGCTACACAACCGGAGTTCCTGCAATGATCGGAGCAATGATGTTCCTGACCGGCAAATGGGTTAAACCCGGAGTCCACAACGTTGAGGAATTTGATCCCGATCCTTTCATGGAGCAATTGAACATCCAGGGGCTTCCCTGGCATGAGGTCAAGAACATCGACCTCGAAGTCTGACACGCTCCACTCAAACCGACTCCACTCCTCATGGCCGCAGACAACCCTTCCCGTTACACCGACCGTCAGGTGGTGGGCATAGCCCGCCACGTGACGTGGGTCGGTTTCGGTGTAAATGCCGTTTTGGCCGCACTGAAAATTTTAGCCGGCATAACGGGACGCTCCAGCGCTATGATCGCCGATGGAATCCACTCTTTAACAGATTTCATCACCGACCTGATCGTCATCGTAATGATCGGAGTGTCGCGATGGAAAGCCAGCAAAATATATCAATACGGTTATGGAAAATATGAAACCTTTGCCACTCTTTTAATAGGAGTGGCATTGGGTTTTGTTGCAATCGCCCTCTTCTGGGATGGCCTTAAATCAGTGTTGGACGCGCTGAACGGCAACGAACCGCCACAGCCTCGCATGCTTGTTTTATGGATGGCTCTGCTGTCGGTCGCGTCCAAAGAATGCCTGTTCCACTACACACGCCGATGGGGACAGCGGATAGGCTCAACCGCCGTGATTGCCAACGCATGGCATCACCGCAGCGACGCAATTTCATCGGTTGCAACCATGGTAGGTGTTGCCGGAGCTATTTTTTTCGGATCAGAATGGCGCATTCTCGACCCTGTCGCCGCAATGGTTGTCAGCATATTCATCGCTGTATCCTCGGTCGACATTGCCCGCCCGGCCGTCCGCGAACTTCTCGAAGTGTCACTTCCGCCAGATGTCACCGAACCGTTGCGCACCACAATCAAGGACACTCCCGGAGTAATCACCTACCATCATTTCCGTTCCCGCCGCAACGGGCCGAGAATCATCATCGACGTACATATAAAAGTCAATCCCGACATCTCGGTGCAAGAGGGTCATGCCATTTCGTCAGAGGTGGAAAAACAGCTGAAAAAAGGATTCGGCCCTTATATGATCACAAACATCCACATCGAGCCTTATCGCAATCAACCGATTTTTCCCGATGGTTCATGCGAGGACTGACAAACAAACATCACCAAATCCATTTTTCCACATGCGACCAGTTTATTTCCGACATACCGCGCTTCTTTTCATAGCGTTGGCGATTTTTACCATCCAAGGTTGCACCCGACGCGGGGGGCCGTCGCTGGAAACGGTGTCCGCCACTGCCGACTGGGTCGCTGTCATCGATCTCAAACAGATCAATCAGGATTCGGCATCAGCCCATAGCCACAATCCGGCAGCCATCATTTCATCGTTGCTTCCCGAAGAGTTCAGCTATAGTTTCCGCATCCTTACCCCATAC
>JAIDXA010000188.1 GCA_029058705.1 Paramuribaculum sp.
GCCTTGTAGGGAATGGATGCAAGAGCCTCGGCATCGGAATGGATCATCGAGATCTCCTCATGGTTATTGAGCCTGCAGTTGGCCACCGCGTTTTCCCATGCCGGCTCGTCGATTTCAATTCCGGTGACAGGCGATGCTCCTCTCATGGCGGCAAGAATGGCAAGGATACCGGTGCCGGTGCCCATGTCTATCACCGCTTTTTCGCTGAGATCCATGAAAAGCAGCTTTCTGAGAATCAGAGACGTGGTTGAATGATGCCCGGTTCCGAAGGCCATTTTCGGGTCAATCACAATGTCGTAGCGGCATTCTGGAATGTTTTTGTGAAACGATGAATGGATAACGCATTCGTTTTCGATCACGATCGGTTTGAAATAATTCTTTTCCCATTCGTGATTCCAGTCTTGTCCCTCGATGTTGACAGCCTCCCAGCCCAGATTGATGCCGGATATTGGAAAGTTGTCGAGGACGCGGCGCAGGTCTTCTTTATAGAGTCGGGCAGGTATATATGCTGTCAAACCGGATTCATCAGGAAGGAATGTCTCGAATCCGACATCGGCCAGCAGTGCGGCTGCGATGTCGGTTGCGATTTCAGTGCATGGTGTCATACCGATGCGCACTTCTGTGTAATCGTTCATTGGCGGATATGTGATGGTCTGATAATGGTGATGTGAATGATGTGTGGTTTATCTCTTATGGCGGAAACGCCCGAAAATCTTGACAGCTTGCGAAACGGTGCGGTAGGCAAGATAGGCATAGTCCATATAGCTTAAACCTTTCAGCATTCTGCCGGCGACTCCGGAAGTCTTGAAGGAGGGCAGACCCTGTTTCATCGCTTCGGTCTGTCGGGTCAGTTTCATTTTCTGGATCTCGCATCGGGCAAGAAGGTAGGCACGTCTGTAGCGGAGTTCGTCTATGTCGTAACCTTTCCATGAGGCGGGATCAATAAGCGGATCTGTGTCGTTTGCTTTCATTGTTTTTGCGTTCTTAGAGATAGTCGACATAGTTGTTATTTAAGGATGATTCGGGAGATCATGCGTGCCATCGGGTTTATGATCAGAGGCTTCCTGAGCAGTATGATAAGTCCGATCAAAACCAGATAGCAGCCACACATTATAAGGCACGACCATGTTCGTCCGACCGATTCTGCAATCCAGTCAACGGCCGACATAGACAGGAAAAAGATTGCGATGACCGCGAGAAAAACCGAGATCAGGCCGATTGCAAGACTTGAAATAAGCAATGTCAGTTTTTCTGTGACTGTCAGCTTGCCGTATTCTAATTTCAGTCGGGCAAACTCTTTGCCTTCTTCGTAGATCTGTTTGAATTGACTTGTCTGTTCGCTCATCTGGAGGCTTGGGGGGGATAGTTGAAAAGTATTGACATGCCAGCGTCCGCGAAGCCGGAATCCGGATTCGCGGACACTGGCATGTCATGGGTTTTCTGATTGTTTATTCGTCGATGTCGGCAGTCAGTTGCTCGACAAGCGCGTCGATTTCGCTTTGGGTGCAGATAATCCCTTTTTTCTGAAGGGTTTCTTTTATTTTAGCGCGGAGTTCGGTTCCTTTCGATGGAGCAAAGAGAAGGGCTGCTGCGCTGCCGATGAGGGCACCGCCGATGAATGCGTAGAGGATGCTGAGATTGTTATTCATGATTTCTGTTTTTTCGGCTCAGCCGTAGGTGTCGTAAAGGCTGATGGTTTAGTGGATGAATTCTGTAAACGAAACAAAGGGGCGGGGAAATCCTCGCTAAGGCATTTCCTCTCCCTTTTCGGAGAGCGGGTTGCCCGGCACTCCGGAACTGTTTTTAAGAACAGATTATTTGCTTTCGAGGTCCTCTGCAATGGCGTCTGACAGTTGTTCGACCTTGCTTTTCTTTAAACGGATTCCTTTTTCGTTAAGGAATTTTGCGATGTCGGCACGAGTGTTT
>JAIDXA010000189.1 GCA_029058705.1 Paramuribaculum sp.
GTCAATGGCGATAGCTTCTGCAGCAGCTGCCTCGGGAATGAATTTCCAGTTGGAGATCAGATTGCCTTCAATGACAGGTTGCCTCTCTATCTCTTTGATTAGATAATAACGCAGGTCTTTCTCTGTGGCGCTCTTTACTCTGCTGCCAAGCTCTTCCGGTCTTAAACCGGCACCTTTGGTCAGCAGGTCGCCTCCGCCATTTGCCCGATAGGAATTGATCGCAACCGTATAAGTCTCGGTGGGAATAAACGCACGACCGTCGCTCATGCCGGTAATCGTAATTTTTTCACCCTTCGGCTTTGTCAAGTCTACTGTATAGTCGATGCCGGCCGCGGAGTCGAAATTATAGGCCGGTTTCGAGAGGCGGTTGTCGGACGGCGTCGGAAATGCCGATGCAAAGTTGATCATATGGGGTTGTCCGGCTTCGAGCCGTGCAGTCCATAGACTGTAGGATTCTTCGAGATAATTTTTGATTTCGCTTCCTGTCAGCTCCATGACATAGAGCATGTTTTCATACTTGTAGAGCGTGAACATGTCGCTGACTTTGACTGGACCCTGCTGGATTTTTGCTCCAAATGAAAGCGGAGCGGCGAAAGAAATGTCTGCTCCTGAAATATCAAGCTGAAGTTTGTGGAGAAGCGACATGAATTTCGACGGGCCGAAAAAAGCATCGTCAGACGATAATTCTGACCGGCATTCGCCTATTGTGCGGTTGACAAATGAATGGATTGCATTGCGTTGCGGTTCAAACCGCTTCATGAACTCTGCCGATGGCGCGAGGTGTCTGACATCAAGAATGCTTGTCTGTACGGTTTTGCTTTGGACAGAGTTGTCTTTATCGTTGAAATCGATATCAATATCAACTATGCCGAGATAGCGGGCGTTGTTGGCCGGATTCAGAACTTTCACTTCATTCCCTTCAATATCTGTAACCGTTTTGTTGTAGATCTGATGGTCGTGGCCCATAAGGACCACATCGAATCCCGGCACTTCGCGGGCAACCTTAACGGAGGCGTTTTCTATGACATTCCCTGTTGTCGAGGTCTCGTCGTGTCCCGAATGAAAAAGGCCGACAATAACATCAGGCTTTTCTCTTTCCTTGATGATGGGGATCCATTTTCGTGCGGTTTCAGTCATGTCATCGAACCGTAGGCCTGACCAAAGAATTTCTGGAAGCCATGATGGGATGCCCGGCGTGATCATTCCGAGTACGGCTACACGTACGCCATTTCGTACAAATATGGCGTAGGGCTGCAGATACGGTTCGTCTGTGGAGATGTCTATCACGTTTGCCCCGAGCATAGGCATGTTGTTTGACTCCCTGAATCGGTCGTAGACCGTATGGCCTGTTTCAACATCGTGGTTGCCTATTGTTGTCGCATCGTAGCCCATGTAATTCAGAATTTCGGAAACAAGATGCGTCGACGTTGTGTCGATATAATTATAGTAATACGCTGTCGGTTGACCCTGCAGGATATCGCCGTTGTCAAGCAGGAGCAGATCCTTGCCGCCAGGCAGTCCGCGCAACGAGTCAACCGCCGTCATTACGCGCGAGAGCGATCCCTCGGCATCAGTTAGTGTTGAATAGTTCAACGGGAAGAAGCAGCCATGGACATCTGTAGTGTAGGCTATCTGGACATGTTTTGACATAGCGCTTGCCATAAATATTGAGAAAGTCATTGCCGCAGCAATGAAAGCTCGTTGTTTCATACGATAGAAAGATTGATTGTTAGGGCACGTACAGACACTGGACCTGGCCGATTTTCAGCTTGCCGACAAGCTTCAGTGGAATCCGGCGTGCATCAGCCGAAACCCACGCTTCGATCGGATCGGAAGTCTGTTTTTTGCCGTCGGATGTAAACGTGAAGACAACCTTATATGTCTGATAGGTCTTGCCGTCATATTTCAATGACTGGAGTCCCTTGTAGGTGAAGGTCAGAATCTCTTTTTTCTTGCTTGAGAAAATATTGATAACCTTTTTCGTCCCCGGTTTCATTGCCGCGAAATCAAGCGAGCGCAGATAGTAGAAAGAACTGAGCATGTCGACTGTCATTCCGGATGCAGAATGTGTGATCGAGACGGTTGTCGGTTTTTGTTCATTTTTTTTGCGTCTGGTGCGCGAACACTTTCCCGTCACATTGTTGCCGCTGCGGGTGAAGTTGATGATGTCATGAGAATATTTACCGTCTTCGTGGGCTATATATTCGTAGCGGGTAGGGGAAAAGTCGCTGACGTTCATTGTGGTGAACATCGTATCCCGCAGACGGTAGATCTTGTCGGCCCATGGTTCCGACCTGGCATATGCTGAGGCATTGTAATGTGTACCGTTTTTCTTAAGAAGCAGACGTGCCCGGCCGGCCTGTTTGTGAACCAGCCCCCATTTGTAGATGACCTTATAGTTTATTGTCTCATTCCCAAGCGAAATGGCCTGAGCCGTGTTTGCAATGGCTCCAAACACGCAGATCAGAAATGCAATTTTGAAGAAGATATGTTTCATACTACGTTTTTTGACTCGAATGATCGGCATAGGTTTAAGAAACTGATTAAATTTAGTTGTGGGATTAATTGAGAGGATTTTATGAGGTGTTTTTACGAGTGGAAGAGGGAGCATGGCGGGCTATGTGACCGATGAGGCTCGGTGAAAACAACCATAAAAGACCTCAATAAACCCACAAGAATGAGTTATAACATTTTTTTCGTAGTAAATTTAAACAGTTTCTAAGAGTATGTTTACTTTTAACTCAGGTTAGCATAAAGATGGATTTTTGAGTGATTTCAGCGAGTTGAGAAAGGAGCAA
>JAIDXA010000019.1 GCA_029058705.1 Paramuribaculum sp.
TCATTCCATCATAATCACTGACCTTTATTAATGAAAAATCTTTTCGGACGCCCTACAATATGGACTCCATTCGCCATCGCCCTGGCGCTTACAGCAGGACTGTGGATCGGCGCTAATTTTTTCGGGACCACCAACAGCCACGGTCCTGTCTATGACAAACTCGCAACGATCATGCAGCTCATCGACAACGATTATGTTGACAAAATCGACACTGACAGCCTTCTCGAGTCGTCGCTTTCGGAAATCATTGCCCGGCTCGACCCACACTCAAGCTACATAAAGTCGGAAGACCTGCAGGCCGTCAACGAAGATCTTGACGGATCGTTCAGCGGAATCGGCATATCTTTCAATATGCTGACCGACACGATTACGGTTCTCGAAGTCATTCCCGGAGGGCCGTCGGAGAAAGTCGGCCTTATGCCCGGCGACCGTATTATATCGATCAACGACACGATCGTTGCCGGACAAAACTGGACAAACGAACGCGTAATCAAGAACCTGAGAGGTGAAAAAGGATCGAAAGTGAATTTAGGCGTCATGCGCGATAATTCATCGAAGCTCTTGTCGTATGAGGTTACCCGCGGAGACATCCCTGTTTCTTCGGTCGATGCATCCTACATAGCAGCCGATGGAATAGGCTACATCAAAATCAACAAGTTTGCAAAAAACACGTATTCTGAATTTCTGAACGCACTTGTCCGGCTCAAGTCCGAAGGAGCAAGAAACTATCTTATTGACCTGCGGGGCAACGGCGGGGGATTCATGGAGCCTGCAATTCTGATGGCCAACGAATTCCTTACGGCCGGAAGCCCGATTGTCGCCACACACGGACGCATAGCCGAGGTTGAAAGTGAAATTGTCGCCGACGGCTCAGGCGCGTTTCAGGATGCGAATGTGGTTGTGATGCTTGACGAATTCTCGGCAAGCGCAAGCGAGATCTTCGCCGGCGCAATGCAAGATAATGACCGCGGTCTGATTCTTGGTCGCCGATCATTCGGAAAAGGGCTTGTCCAACGCCAGATAGATCTCCCGGACAACAGCGCTCTACGGCTCACGACAGCCCGTTATTACACTCCATCGGGCAGATGCATACAGAAACCATATACGCTCGGCAGCAACCTCTCCTACAGCATGGAAATCGCCGACCGGTTTCGCCACGGCGAAGATTTCAACCCGGACAGCATCAAGTTTGACACGTCGCAGACTTTCACTACTCTTGGCGGGAGAACCGTCTATGGAGGCGGCGGAATCATGCCGGATGTCTATGTACCTAACGATACAACCGGAATTTCAAGCTATTATATCGACGTGTTCAATGCAGGCCTTCTTCAGAAGTTCGCATTCAATTACGCAGACAAAAACCGTAATCGTCTGAAAAGCGCAAAGAATATAAATTCACTTCTTTCAATGCTTCCAACGGACGATCAGCTGCTTCAGGATTTCGCATACTTTGCCCGCGACACCGAAAAAATCGCCCCTCGATGGTATTATATAAACATTTCCCGTGATCTGATTGTTAACCAACTGAAAGCTCTGATTGCGCGCGATGCCCTCGGCTTATCCGCCTACTATGAGGTCATCAACACATCAGACAACGCATTCACTCAGGCTCTGAAAGAGTTCGCAGGCGGCACCGCCGCGTTCCCCATCAAGACTGACAAGCTTAACAAAAACGGAAAATGAACAAGAACGACATACGCCGCAGGGTAAAAGCCCGCAAGAATCTCCTGACTGATCCGGAACGAGAGTCAGCGGCCCGCCGCGTTTTCGACAGGTTCGAACAATTGGCGGCATTCGCCATGAGCGAACACATACTCATTTATCATTCCCTTCCGGATGAACTCTCGACACTGTCATTTCTTGAAAAGTGGAACAATTCGAAGCATTTCTATCTTCCAAGAGTCAACGGAGTTAATCTCGAGTTGCTGCCATATGAAAAGACATTGCTTAAAATGGGGGCATTTCAAATCGAAGAGCCTTCGGGCGATGACATTGTCGATCCTGACAGAATCGATCTCATCATTGTGCCCGGCGTAGCATATGACAGAAAAGGCAACCGGGTAGGCCGTGGCAAAGGATTCTACGACCGACTTCTTGGCTCGACTCGCGCCTTTACCATAGGTGTCGGCTATGATTTCCAGCTGGTCAACGAAATCGAGACCGACCCGTTTGACGTTCCGGTCGATATGGTCATCACCGAATCCCAGGCGTTTCTGTCGCCCAGACGACGCAGATAAAGGAAGCGATAAAACAATAATCCTGACAGATTTTCCGGTCTGTCAGGATTATTGTTTTTTCACTTAGAGCCGGTTCGACCCGTGAGTATCATTCAGCAGCGTCGAGCATAGCGAGCGCGAAAGAGTATGCACCTATTGAAATCGCCTTGCTTGCGCCGAGTTTAGAAATTGCGACTCCAGTCGCCTTCATCGGGTCATAAATAACAGTGCGATCCGAACCGTAAACCTTTATCGGACGGGCTGCACCATGAGCAAACTGGGCAAACTGCTCGTCATCATCGAGATTAAAGGCTTTCATCTGAAGGCGGTTCATTTCCTCTCCTTTAACCGTATGGAGAACACCATTCAGCTGCTTCATAAGCGAAGGCATGAAGTATTTCTGAGCCCCGCAAAGCCCGCCACCGATAACAACAAGGGAGTCAGTAAGGGTAATGGCCGTTGCAATCGCATCGCCAGCCACTTCACCGAACTCTTCGAAGGCGCGTATTGCCGCTTCTTGATTCCCAGGACGGATTCCTTCTGCAATCTCGCAGATATCCTTGGGTTCAAATGTATGGTTCAGATCTCCCGATTCCTCAGCATAAACACGTTTGATGGCACGGATTGCCACTCCTTCTTCGACAATTATCTCAGGATGATTCTTGTGACGCAGGCAGAATGTTTCAACACATGAGTTGTTTCCCCTGTTAAGATGATTGTCAATCACCATACCGATACCGAAACCGGTTCCGAATGTATAACCGAGCAGATTGGTGTAACGTTTAGAGCTTCCAACTTCCGCAAGTTTGTTGTTTATTTCAGGAAGGATTCCACCGATGGCCTCGCCGAACGCAAACAGGTCGCCGTCATTGTTGATATATACAGGCACTCCGAATTTATCCTGAAGGAACGGACCGAGAGCTACCCCGTTTCGGAATGAAGGGAAGTTGGGCAAGTGACCGCCGATAATTCCGTTAGGATAATCGGCCGGGCCCGGAAAAGCGAAACTGATGGCAACCGGAGGCTCTTCAAGTTTGGCAATCACTTCTTCAAAACCTTTGACCATAGTAGCAAGACACAGATCAAGATCATGGGCATTTGAAGGCATCGTTATCGGATCAACGATAAATTCATTGGACTGCATTGCACCGAAAACCAGATTTGTACCAGGCATCAAGTGTGATGACAATGCGTTTGTCAAATTTGTACATAATATGAAATTATAATAGATTTAAAGTAAATTCTTTTTTCAGCCATGTTGACAAAGCCGCTGGCCGAGCTATCGGCAAAGATACAAAAAACTTTCTATTGCGACAGCGATTGCGCCCGTTTAAATTTTCACTGACCACCCGCATGCGTAACGAATCTGTCTTGTTGCTAGTCATCTCAAAGCCCGTTGACGCGTCCGGGATTCTTTGCAATGAATTCCTTCCATGACTTTGCGCCTGCGGACGGAATCGGGCGTGATGACTCATAGAAATGGCATAAAGCTGCGGCCAAAGCATCTGTCGCATCCAGCTCCGGCGGAAGATGCCCGTCGGTCAATGCCAGAATCCGTTTAAGCATTTCCCTGACCTGCTCTTTCGATGACGCTCCGTTGCCTGTGATAGCCATTTTTATCTTTCGCGGTTCATACTCTGTTATCGGCACATCACGCGACAAGGCTGCCGCCATGGCAACCCCCTGTGCACGCCCGAGCTTAAGCATCGACTGCACGTTTTTTCCGAAGAATGGCGCTTCAATCGACATTTCATCGGGCAAGTATTGCTCGACCAGTCCCAGCACCCGTTCATGGATCCGCTTGAGCTTCAGGTAATGTCCGGAAATTTTATTCAGATGGATGACACCGAGGGCTATGACTGACGGTTTCTTACGTGTTATTCCCAGAACGCCATAGCCCATGAAGTTGGTGCCCGGATCAATTCCGATAATTATCCGGTCGTAATCTTTAATCGAACATGATTCCATTATGTCAGATCACCTCCATCAAAGTCGTGAAATGGAGAAGACGGTCTCCTCCCAATCCGAAACCGGCCAACGCTCCGGCAATAAAACCGGGCAGCGCGGTTTGCCAACGCGAAGCCTTCTCGTCTGAGGAAACTCTGAACTGCACGGCAAAAGTAACCACTGACGGCTCATGTGAAGGCACGCGGAGAAACATCAAGTCAGATCCATCGGCTTTCTCAACTGCCGCAGGATATTCGCTTGTCGCCCATTGTAGAAAGCGGCGCTCGTCGGCCGGGGCAACACAATATGTCGTATTTATCAGTATCATTGTTTTAGATGTCGGGATTTGCGTTTGAGATATCTCGGCAGAAACCGCAAGTGACGAATGATTGTCGGTATTGTTCCATAGTAATAACACATTATCCTGAACCGTTCCTTCAGCGAGGCCTTATGGTTGGCGGTTGTCACACCTTCATCAAGATAATCGATCAAATAGCCTGGGACAAGAACGTTTTTCCGCGAATGCTGAAGACATTGTATGCACCAGTCGAAATCGGCTGAAAACCTATAGCGCAGATCATAAAGCGGAGCAAGACGACGCAATGCCACAAAAGCCTGATGGCACACGACCATTCCATTTGCAAAGCTTTCATATGTCAGTTTGTCGGGAGCTTTCAGATGGCGTTCGCCTACAAACCGGCGTGATGAGTCAACAAGCCTGGTCTGACCATAGAGGATTCCGGGATAATCGTTTTTTTCAACAGCATCGGAAATAGATTCCAGAGTGGTATCTGAATAAAACGAATCGCCGGCATTAAGAAATATCAGATACTGACCCTGTGCCACACTGATTCCCTTGTTCATGGCATCATATATGCCATGATCAGGCTCTGATGAGACTTTTCGCAGCTCTGACGGCATTGAGGCTACAATTGCGAGTGTTTCATCGGCCGACTCTCCGTCAATGATCAAATGTTCATAGGAACGGAATGTCTGCCTGTCGACAGACTCAAGAGTCGGTCTTATAGTCGCAGAGGCATTGTAGGTTACAGTTATAATCGAGAAAAGCGGTGCTGTATCATCCATGAGATATCGGAAAAGGGGCTGAAACGAGGGTTAATTACCTGAATTGTTTCCGCAAAGATATGAAATCCGCATTAATTTTCCGATTCCGCCACGGTTTTTTCGTCTATATTTCAGTGAAAAAATCCTAACTCATCAAAAAAACCGCCCCGGCTCTTGAAACAGAGACAGGGCGGCCGGTTTTATTTTGCTGCGCAAGCCGGGATCTGTAGACACCGGCCGGCACATAGCAATCGGGGTTATACGTAACCTTTGATAATTCCACGCTTTGAGTTCCTTGCAAAAAGAATAATCTCGTCGCGCTCTTTGGTTGCCGGGAGTTCGGCTTCGATTCTTTCAATGGCGTCGGAATTATTCAGTCCGCTCAAATAGAGATAACGGTAGATGTCCTGTATCTGCTGTATCGTCTCGTTTGAGAATCCGCGACGCCTAAGCCCTATGGAGTTTACTCCGGCATAGGAAATAGGATCACGTCCAGCCTTTACATAAGGCGGAACATCCTTGTTGATCAAAGCACCTCCCTGAATCATCACATGCGGACCGATATGACAGAACTGATGAACAAGAGTCCCGCCGC
>JAIDXA010000190.1 GCA_029058705.1 Paramuribaculum sp.
CGACTACTTATATCTCCGATTTCACCGTCACTTCGCCTCTCGACTCGACACTTACAAAAGGTGAACTCGGAATCGACATCGATGTTTCCGGACTGACGGAAACAAAGACAAAAGGCAAACAGACAGGTAAGACGGGGCTTAATTTCCGTCTTGTCGACCCGCGTGGGGCTGTTGTCGCCTCCGGATCGTCCACGGCCAAATCCAACAACAGTTTCGCCATGACGGTCAACAACATAACCCCTTGGTCGGCAGAAAACCCATATCTCTACACTCTTGTGATGAACCTGACCGACTCACGCGGCGCAATAACCGAAACTGTCGGATGCAACGTTGGATTCCGGACATCGAAAGTCATCGACGGACTGTACACGCTCAACGGCAAACCGATCAAGATCAAAGGTGTGAACCGCCACGCCCATTCGCCGCTTGGCAGAACTGTTCCAAAAGAACTGGCGGAACTCGACATCAGACTATTAAAGGAAAACAACATAAACACGGTCAGAAACTGCCACTATCCGCAGGATCGCTATTGGTATTATCTATGTGACAAATACGGCATTTATGTCATTGACGAAGGCAATGCGGAAAGCCACGGCTACGGATATGGCGACGCCTCTCTGGCCAAACGCGCCGAATGGATTCCGGCGATAATCAACCGTGAAGCCCGCATGTATGCCAAGTCAAAAAACAACCCTTCGGTAACATTCTATTCCCTGGGCAACGAATGCGGCAACGGAATAGTGTTTGAAGAGGCATACCGATTCATGAAAAAACTCGAGCACAACCGTCCGATACAATATGAACGCGCGCTCCAGGACTGGAACTCCGACATATATGCCGAAATGTACGCGGCCGTAAGTTCGATTGAGAGATATGCCAAAGATCCTAAAAACAAACGTCCGTATATTCTATGCGAATATGCACATGCGATGGGTAATTCCGTCGGCGGCCTAAAGGACTACTGGGATGTGATCTATTCCTATCCCAACCTTCAGGGCGGATGTATCTGGGACTGGGTTGACCAGGCTTATGAAAAGACCACGCCCGACGGACGCAAGTTCTGGGCTTATGGCGGCGATTACGGACCGGCAAACGTTCCGTCGGACAACTCGTTCAACTGCAACGGTCTCGTTGCGGCGGACCGCACCCCGCACCCTGCTCTTGCCGAAGTAAAGAAAGTCTATCAGAATGTTGTCGGAAGCCTGATCAATCCGTCGACACTGACAGTCAGAATAACCAACCGTTTCGACTTCACCAACCTCGACAACTACACTCTCGACTGGAAAGTGACAACTCCGTCAGGCAAGACAATTGCAAGCGGAACGCGCACTGTCGAGCTCGCGCCCGGAGCATCGACCGACATTTCGCTTGGCCGGTATCAGACCACCGACGAGGCGGAAGCCTATCTCGACCTGAGCTGGAAACCAAAGAAAGACGCCCCCATGGTTTCCAGAAGTCATGAAATCGCCTACGACCAGTTTGTTCTTCCGGGAACTCCGACAGCCACCGGACATGAGCCGGCGAAACTGAAACGCAACAAAAACAGCTTCACCGGCGCTGAAGACACGCGTTTCGAGGTAAGCCCCGTTACCGGCGAAATATCCTCGCTGACCATTGGTGGCCGACAGATTCTGGCTTCGCCTGTCGCCTTGTCAGTCTACCGTCCGGCAACAGAAAACGACCTCGCCTGGGAAGGCAAAAACCGTCAGTGGGTTGAAGAAGGCATAGACTCCATCAGCCAGAAGATGACTTCGCTGAAAGTCAAGAACAACACAGTTTATGTCACTTCACAGATTCTCGGACGCACCGGCGGCGTGATCGCAGAAGCAACCTACAGCTATTCTGTCGATAAAAACGGACGGCTTGCCATTGACTGCGACTTCACTCCCGACACCGCCGTCATAAAAAACATGCCCCGTCTGGGTCTGACATTCACTGTGCCCGAAGCGATGGCTTCTTCAGTGACCTATCTGGGCCGCAGCGGAGAAACTTATGCCGACCGCAAGACTGCCGGCCGCATCGGCCTGCAGTCCGTGATTCCGGTTAAAGACTTCCATATCTACAACAAACCATCGGCTGCCGGCAACCACACCGATGTCAGATGGGTCGAACTCGACGGATGCAATCTGAAGATCAATTCGGCAAAGAACGATTTCCAGTTCTCGGCCTACCCATATGCCGACGCTGACATTCAGCGTGCGCAACATACGTCAGACCTGACGCCGGGCCAGTATGTGACCGTGCACATTGACGCCGACCAGACCGGCGTCGGAACAGGCACATGCGGACCGGGTGTCCTGCCGAAATATTACGTACCCGTACAACCGACAAAATTCTCGTTCTATTTCTCAACAAAGTGAACCAAGAAAACAACACCCTCCAACGCAAGGATTTTGAAATAATGGCGCCGGTGGGGAGCTATGAATCGCTCCATGCCGCAATAAATGCCGGAGCCGACGCCATTTATTTCGGAGTCGAAGGGCTCAACATGAGAGCCCGCTCATCAGTCAACTTCACTCTTGATGATCTCAGGGAGATCGCATCGATCTGCGACGCCAGCAACGTGAAGTCTTATCTGACAGTAAACACTGTTATCTACGATTCCGATCTGCCGGCGATGAGAGAGATCATCGACGCTGTTGCACAATCGGGCATATCGGCCATAATCGCCTCCGACATGGCCGCCATTGCATATGCCCGTTCGCGCGGAGTCGAAGTTCATATCTCGACGCAGGTCAACGTGACAAATACGGAAGCCGTCAAGTTCTATTCACAGTGGGCAGACGTCGTTGTGCTTGCCCGCGAGCTCAATCTCGATCAGGTTGCGGTGATTGACCGGGCCATCCGCGAGCAGTCGATCTGCGGACCGGGCGGCAAACCTGTGCGAATAGAGATGTTCTGCCACGGGGCGCTCTGCATGGCTGTCAGCGGAAAATGTTATCTGAGCCTCCACCAGATGAACTCAAGCGCCAACCGCGGTGCCTGCACCCAGATCTGCCGCCGCGGTTATAC
>JAIDXA010000191.1 GCA_029058705.1 Paramuribaculum sp.
ATATATGGCAGTACGTATAGTGGGAGTTGACCTCCCCCAGAACAAGAGAGGTGAGATAGCCTTGACTTACATCTTCGGCATCGGCCGGAGCGCATCCAAGTCGATTCTTGAGAAAGCAGGCGTCGACAAGGATATCAAAGTGAAAGACTGGACTGATGCACAGGCCGCTAAGGTTCGCGAAGTGATCGGCAGCGATTACAAAGTGGAAGGTGACCTCCGCAGCGAGATCCAACTCAACATCAAACGCCTTATGGATATCGGTTGCTATCGCGGCATCCGTCACCGTAATGGCCTGCCTGTTCGTGGCCAGAGCACTAAAAACAACGCTCGCACACGCAAGGGCCGCAAGAAAACAGTTGCTAACAAAAAGAAAGCTACTAAATAATAAATCAGTATGGCAAAAAAAACAGTCGCATCCAAGAAGAGAAATGTTAAAGTTGACGCCGCTGGCCAACTTCACGTTCACTCCTCTTTCAACAACATTATTGTATGCTTAGCCAATTCGGAAGGTCAGGTGATCTCTTGGTCAAGCGCAGGTAAGATGGGCTTCCGTGGCTCAAAGAAAAACACTCCCTATGCAGCCCAGATGGCCGCACAGGACTGCGCTAAGGTCGCTTACGACCTCGGACTTCGCAAAGTGAAAGCTTATGTGAAGGGTCCGGGTAACGGACGTGAGTCCGCAATCCGTACAATCCACGGCGCAGGCATTGAAGTGACCGAAATCATCGACGTTACTCCGCTGCCCCACAATGGTTGTCGTCCCCCGAAGCGTCGCCGCGTCTGATCAGTTGGACTCGTAACGCTGAAGGAAACGTTAATCATAACCCTTTCGAATTTTATTTCATTTCAGCGAGTGTGCTTCCGTCGAGGCTCTTACTTGAGAAGGCAATGTGAAATTGACCATATCTTTATATCACCTCTCTATGGTCGCGGCTGCACAACCTTCCATCGCATCGCAAGCTAAACTCGCACTTCTAACCAATACATCGATTTATAACAATGGCAAGATATACAGGCCCTAAGTCAAAAATCGCACGCAAATTCGGCGAACCAATCTTCGGTGAAGACAAGGTGCTCGCCAGAAAGAACTTCCCCCCGGGTCAGCACGGTCAGAACAAGCGCCGCAAGACTTCGGAATATGGTGTGCAGCTCCGCGAGAAACAAAAAGCCAAATACACTTACGGAGTACTCGAGAAACAGTTCCATAACCTTTTCGACCGCGCTGCCCGCTCAAAGGGTATTACAGGTGAAATCCTGCTTCAGCTCCTCGAAGGTCGTCTTGACAATATCGTTTACCGTCTCGGTATCGCTCCGACGCGTGCGGCTGCACGTCAGCTCGTGCTTCACCGCCACATCACCGTCAACGGTGCTGTTGTCAACATTGCATCATATGCAGTTCAGCCCGGCGACGTTGTAGGTGTGCGCGAGAAGTCAAAATCACTTGAAGTTATTGCCGACGCGCTTGCTGGTTTCAACCATTCGAAATATCCCTGGCTCGAATGGGACGAATCTCAGAAAGCTGGCAAACTCCTCCACGTGCCTGCCCGCGAAGATATCCCCGAAAATATCAAAGAGCAGCTCATCGTCGAGTTGTACTCTAAATAATAATCTTTAAACGACAGATCCACATGGCTATATTAGCTTTTCAGAAACCCGACAAAGTCTTGATGTTGGAAGCCGATAACAATTTCGGCAAATTTGAGTTCAAGCCATTGGAGCCTGGTTATGGTATCACAATCGGTAACGCGCTCCGCCGAATCCTTCTTTCTTCTCTTGAGGGATATGCGATTTCATCGATTAAGATAGACGGAGTAAAACACGAATTCGATACTATTCCCGGCGTTAAGGAAGATGTTACCAACATAATCCTTAACCTCAAGAAGATCGACCTCAAGAATATTGTCGAGGACACCGAAATTGAGAAAGCCTCCATCACTGTTTCGGGTCAGGAAGTATTCAAAGCCGGAGACCTTAATAATGTCTTGACTGGCTTCCAGGTGCTCAACCCTGATCTCGTCATCTGTCATTTGGATCCCGACGCAAGTTTCACACTCGAATTCACGATCAACAAGGGTCGCGGATGGGTTCCCGCAGACGAAAACACCGTCCCTGCCGATGATGTCAATGTAATTGCGATCGACTCGATCTACACACCCATCAAGAACGTGAAGTACACAGTTGAGAACTTCCGCGTAGACCAGAAAACCGACTACGACAAACTGACTCTCGAAATAACGACGAACGGTTCGATTCTCCCTAAAGACGCTCTTAAGGAAGCGGCTAAGATTCTGATCTACCACTTCATGCC